>DASSBX010000032.1:0-3413 GCA_035698305.1 Miltoncostaeaceae bacterium
GTCGGGGGCGACTGAGCCCCGGGGGTCGGTCGGATCGAACGTCACCGCCGCGCTGGGGAGCTCCGCCAGCGGCAGGGCTCCGCCCCCGACCCGCCCGACGGTGGGAACGGCCTCGGCGCCCTCGCCCACCGCCTCCGCCAGGGCGCGGGCGCGGCGCATCCGGGCCGCGCCGTCGTCGACGAGCATCGCCAGGGCCGGGATGCGGCTGCGGGCGGCGGCGGGGTCGCGGTGCAGGGCGAGGGTCGCCTGGAGCGCGGCGATGCGGAGCTTGTCGAGCCGCAACGCCCGGTACAGGGGGTGGCGGCGTGCGGCGGCGATCGCGTCGGCGCGGCCCACCAGGATCCCCGCCTGAGGCCCGCCGAGCAGCTTGTCGGCGCTGAAGCACGCGATGTCGGCGCCGGCGGCGACGCTCCCGCGGGCGTCGGGCTCGTCGCCGTGGACCGGGTCGGGGGCCAGTGCCCCGCTGCCGAGGTCGTCGATCACCCGCAGCCCCCGCTCCCGCGCCAGCGCCACCAGCGCGTCGAGCGGCGTCTCCTCGGTGAAGCCCACCTGACGGAAGTTCGAGGGGTGCACGCGCAGGATCGCGCGGGTGTCCGGCCCGGCGGCGGCCGCGTAGTCGGCGAGGCGGGTGCGGTTGGTGGTCCCCACCTCCACGAGCCGGCAGGCGGACGCGGCGAGGATCTCGGGCACCCGGAAGCCGCCGCCGATCTCCACCAGCTGGCCGCGCGACACCAGCGCCTCCCCCGGCGCGCACGCCGCCACCAGCGCCAGCAGCACCGCGCCCGCGTTGGTGTTCACGGCCACGGCGTCCTCGGCGCCGGTGAGGACCCGCAGGTGGTCGCGCAGGTGGACGTCGCGGTCGCCCCGCCCCCCCGTCGACGCGTCCCACTCGAGCGTCGCGTAGCCGGCGGCCGCGACCGCGGCGGCGACGGCCTCCTCGGCGAGCGGCGCCCGCCCCAGGTTGGTGCTGAGCACGACGCCGGTCGCGTTGATCACCCGGCGCAGCGACGGACGGAGGGCCTCCGCCACCTCCTGCGCCAGGCCGTCGCCCCCCTCCCCCGCCGCGCGCCGGCGCGCGAGGGCCTCGCGCACCCGGTCGGCCACCAGTCCGCGGGGGTGGCGCGCCAGCAGCTCCGCCACGTCCGGCCCGCGCAACACCGCGTCGACCGCGGGCAGCGCACGGCGCGGGTCAGGCGGGGCGGGGTCCACCGACGGCGATCCGGCCCGGGGCGCCCGCGTGCAGGACGCCGACCTCGTGGGCGGCGGCGTCGGCCGCCGTGAGCGCCAGAACCAGATCGTCGCGGCGCGTCTCCGGCACGGCCAGGAGCAGGCCGCCGCTGGTCTGGGGGTCGGTGAGCACCGTCCGCAGCGGCTCCCCGACCCCCGGATCCCAGTCGACCGACCCCGCGAGCGCCGCGCGGTTGCGGCCGCCGCCGCCGGTGTGATGGCCCGCGTCGGCGAGGGCCCGTACGCCGTCGAGCAGGGGGACGCCGGCCGGATCGACCCAGGCGGCGAGCCCGCTCGCCGCCGCCACCTCACGCAGGTGGCCGAGCAGCCCGAACCCCGTGACGTCGGTCGCGCAGCGCACCCCCACCGAGCGGGCCGCGGCGGCCGCCTCCCGGTTGGAGCGGAGCATCGACGCGACCGCCGACGGGAAGGCCGCGTCGTCGCCGGCCCGGGCCGCGGCGATCGCGACGCCCACCCCGAGGGGCTTCGTCAGCACCAGGCGGTCGCCGGCGCGCCCCGCGCCGTTGGTCATGAGCCCGTCCGGGTGGACGGTGCCGAGCACGGACAGGCCGTACTTCGGCTCCGGGTCGTCGATCGAGTGGCCGCCCAGCACCGGACATCCGTGCGCCACCGCGACCCGGGCCCCGCCGGCCATCACCGCGCCCAGGGCCGCGGCGTCGCCGTCGCGCGGCCACATCACCAGGGCCAGCGCCATGAGCGGCGTCGCACCCATGGCGTACAGGTCGCTCAGCGCGTTGGTCGCGGCGATCTCCCCGAACAGGCCGGGGTCCTCGACCACCGGCGTGAAGAAGTCGACCGACGCCACCACCGCCATGTCGTCGGACAGGCGGTGCACGGCGGCGTCGTCCATCGCCGCGTGCCCCACCAGCACGTCCGGGTGGGGCGGCAGCGGCGGCAGCGCCGCCAGGGCGCGGCCCAGCAGGTCGGGCGGCAGCTTGCATCCGCACCCCGCCCCCCGGGCCGCGGCCAGGAGCGCCGCCTGCCCCTCGCCTGGTCCGGGTACCCCCATCGCTCTAGGGTAGTGGTCCCCGAGCGAGGAGCGCGAGATGGGCGAGAGCGTGGTCCTGTGGGCCGGCAAGGCGCTGACCCGGGACGAGGAGGAGCGGGCCCGGCGGATGGTCGCGCTGCTCGAGCGCGCCGGCGAGGGCGACGCCGCCGCGGACCTCGCCCGGTTCCTGCCCGGGTCGGGGCACGGGTGGACCCCCGACGAGCTCGAGCTGGGTGCCCACGCGGGCCCGTGGCTCTCGATCGGCGGGGGTCCGGAGGAGGGCTGACCCGCGCAGGCGGTCAGCCCTGCGTCGTCCTCAGGGCTTGGGGGAGTCGAAGATCTGGACCAGCCCCAGGTCGATGACGGCCGCGAACGGGCCGGGGGTGCCGGCGGGCGTCAGGTAGGTGAGCATCGCCGAGCAGTGGTAGACCACGTCCGGGGCGCCGCCGAGCGGGGGCGTGCCGGCCGGGAAGTTCACGTGCGCGTGGAACGACATGCGCTGGTTCGGGTAGACGCCCGACAGCGTGCCGGAGCCGTAGTTCACGAGGACGGCGGGGGCGACCATCTCGGCGCCCTGGTTGCCGATCGACTCGAGGGCGACCTGGAGGCGCCAGCGGCCGTTCAGGATCGGGACGATCGGACCCTCGAGGAACCATTCGGCGTGGACGGCCCACGGGTCCTCGGTGCGGATGACGTTGGTGGGGGTGCCGCTGCCGGGGTCCAGGACGTTGGCGGTGAAGTCGCCCGCGGTGATGAGGGGCGACGGGACGGGGAGCTGGATGGTGGCCATCGGATGTTCTCCTTCGTGGTCCGGGGCGGAAACGGTGCGTTCCGCTGGCGTGGGAGGACCGTAGAAGCCCCTGCTTAGGCGGCGATTACCGCGCGCCTACGGGCGGTGGACGCGGCGGTGACCGCCCGTCCGGCGATGCGCTCGCGCAGCGCCCAGGTCTCGCCGCCGGGCTCCGCGCCGAGGCGCCGGCGCAGGTGCTCGGCGCACTCCTCGAACTGGCGCAGCGCCAGGTAGGGCCGCCCCTGGCGGACGAACCGCTCCATCAGGGCGCGGTGGACGTCCTCGCGCACGGGCTCGGCGTCGAGCACGGCGCGCAGCACCTCGACGCTGCCGTCGACGTCGCCGATCGCGGCCAGGCTGTCGCCCAGGTCGGTCAGCGCCGCCAGC
>DASSBX010000033.1:0-10486 GCA_035698305.1 Miltoncostaeaceae bacterium
GAGCCGTGCGCGCCCCGGCGGGGCACGACGTCGCGCACGGGGGTCCCCGCCGCGGTCAGCTCGGCGACGGCGGCCGCCACGTCGGCCACCTCGAGGGCCACGTGGTGCACGCCGGCCTCGCCGCGGGCGAGGGCGGCGGCCGCCCGCGAGTCCTCGCGCGCGGGGGCGACGAACTCGAGCGTCGCGTCTCCCACCTCGACCCAGAGCAGCCAGAGCCCGAGCGCGTCGTCGCGCTCGGGTCCGGTCACGGTGCAGCCCATCCGTGCGAAGAGCTCCGCGGCGGGCGCCACATCGGGCACCAGGATGCCGACGTGCGCGAGGCCGCGGACGTTCACGTCGCCGGGCGGAAGTGGGCGATGGAGAGGATCGAGGGCTCGTCGTCCTCCCCGCCCGGCGCGAAGACCGCCTCGACCCGGCTCCCCGGGGCCAGCTCCTCGGCTCCCTCGGCGAGCCGGTGCACCATGGGCGTGAGCGAGCCGTCGACCCGGATGAGCCCGAAGGCCGGCGCGCCGGGGAGGTGGCGGGCCGTCGTCGCGGCCTCCAGCACCCCCGTGGGGGCCACGTCGCGCGTCCGCGTCAGCGGCCGTCCGTCCGGGGCGTGCGAGCGGGCCGGGACGTAGCGGCCGTCGTCGTCGTCGACGCTCGCCACGACGCGCCCCTCGGCCAGGCCGCGCAGGAAGGCCCGCTGCGCCGCGCCGGCGGTGTAGACGTAGGGGAGGTCGATCTTCTGCTCGTAGACGACCGGCTCGCCAACCTCGGGGGAGGGGATCGGGCGCGCCGTCGCCGCCTCGCCGTCGGAGCGCACGCGGAAGAACCGGATGTCGGCCAGGTTGCCCCGGCGCTCGGCGACCGGCTTGAACACGGGCTCGAGCCGCAGCCCGACGCGCAGCTTGCCGGGGTCGGTCTCGTCGATGAGGTGGTAGACGTTGGTGCCCGCGCCCTCGAAGCGCACCAGGCCGAACCCGTACGGCACCGGCCGGCGCTCGCCGGTCATGGGGTCGATGAACGGGACGTGGACGACGGTGTAGCCCGACAGCGTGGCGGTCGGGCCCACCTCGACCCACCCCTGGGTGGGCGCGTTGGTGAGGCCGGAGACGGGGCGGGGCGGCATCAGGACGTTGCCCTCGCCGTCGACCGTCGCCAGCACCCGGCCCTCCTCGCGCAGCGCCCGGAAGAAGGGGGTGCCGAACCGCCCGGCCGCGAACCGGTACCCCAGGGTGACCTGGCGCTTGAGGCGCAGCGGCTCGTCGGTCACGGCCGCGCCGACCGCAGGATCAGGATCTCCGTCCAGGCGTTGCCCCCGTATCCGGTGGCGAGGGCGGTCTCGACGCCCTCCACCTGGTGCTCGCCGGCGTCCCCCATCACCTGCATCGCCGCCTCCGCCACCCGGACGAGCGCGGTCGCCCCCACCGGGTTCGCCGACAGCACGCCGCCCGACGGGTTGACGGGCAGCCGCCCGTCCATCTCGGTCACGCCCTCGTCGATCAACCGGCCGCCCCCGCCCGTCTCGCAGAAGCGCAGGCACTCGTACATCGCCAGCTCGGCGTAGGTGGCCGGCTCGTAGATCTCGGCGACGTCGAGGTCGGTCAGGGGGTCGTCGATCCCGGCCTGCGCGTAGGCCTTGCCCGAGGCGGCGATCAGGCTGCGCATCTCGGCGAGCCGCTTGAGGCTGTCGCCCATGAACTGCTGGTCGTGGGCCGTGACCGCGGCGTGCACCCACGCCGGGCGCGCGGCCAGCCCGGGCGCGTCCTGCTCGCCGGCCATCAGCACGGCGCAGGCCCCGTCGGAGCTCGGGCACATGTCGAGCTTGCGGACGGGGTGGGCGAGCATGTCGGACGCCAGCACCTGCTCCACCGTGATGTCGGGCATCCTGAGGTGCGCGTGCGGGTTGCGGCACGCGTTGCGGCGGGCCTTGACGGCGACCTTGGCGGCCTGCTCCTCCGTCGCCCCCGACTCGTCCACGTAGACCGACGCCATCGAGGCGAAGTTGCCGATCGCCCCGGCCATGACGGCGCGCTCCCAGACCGGGTCGCCGACGGTGGTGATCGACGCCTGCACCGAGCCCTCCGAATGCTTCTCGTAGCCGACGCAGAGGACGCGCCGGAAGACCCCGGCGGAGAGCAGCTGGGTGGCCGCCACCGCCGTGCTCGCCCCGACGGTGCCGCCGGTGTTGAGCTTGAAGAGCGGCTTGCCCACGGCGCCCAGCGCGCTCGCCATCCACTGGTCGGGCATGTTGATGCCCTCGAACATCTCCATGTTCCCGAGGACGATCGCGTCGACGTCCGCCAGCGACCGCCCGGCGGACGCGAGGCACCGGTCGACCGCCTCCCGCGCGAGCTCGGCGACGTTCACGTCGGTGCGGCGCGAGGTGTGATCCGTCTGGCCGGTGGCGACGATGGCGACGCGGCGCCCCATCACGCGGCCTCGAGGCACACGACGTGGTGGCTCTGGCCCAGGATCCCGGTGGCCCCGTGGGCGACCGCGCGGCCCGGCTGCTCGCGGAGCGCGAGGGCGCACGCGGCGACCGCCGACAGGCCGGCGACGACGCCGGGCGTCCCTCCCAGCCAGCCGCCGCGGGGCGAGCCCGGCCCGCCGATGTGCTCGACCACCCGCTCCGGCGCGCCCAGGCCCATCTCGCCACCCCACATGAGCGCCTGATGCGCGTAGGGGGCGGCCACCTCCACCATCTCGGGCAGGCCGTCCCAGCCCGCCGCCGCCAGCGCGGCGTCCCGGGCCGCACCCAGCGCGGGGGCGGCGGTGAGGTCGCGGTCGGTCCAGTAGGGGTCGGTCGCCGAGCCGCACCCCGCGATGCGCACGCCGGTGCGCCCGAGGGCGGCGAGCGTCTCGTCGCCTGCGACCACCAGGGCGCATGCGCCGTCGACCAGCGGGGCGCGCTCGAGCGCGGTCAGCGGGGAGGCGATGCCTGGGGAGGCCAGGACGGCCGAGGCGTCGACCGGGTCGCGCCACGGCGAGCGGCGGGTCGCCGCCTCCACCGCCGCCGCCCGCAGCTCGGCCGGATAGCCGAGGAGCCCGGCCTGAAGCCCGGCGGCCACGGTCTCGTCGACGTCGAGGTCGCGGAGGACGTAGGGGTCCATCGCCGCCACCTCGACGGCGTGGGGGTCGGCCGCCGACTCCTTGCAGTGGGCGAGGACGAGGCCGAGGCGGTAGGTGCCGCCCGCGATCCGTGCCCACGCGTACATGACGGCCTGCGCGCCGTCGGCCGCCACCTTCGACTCGGGACGCAGGTAGCCCGCGACGACCTCGTTGACGGCCATGCTCGAGATGGTCCGCCCCTCCCAGAAGTCCTGGGACGCCGTGACGGCGTTGTCGATGTCGTCGAGCTCCACGCCCGCGTCGGCGAGGGCGGCCGAGACGGCCTCCCAGGCGAGCTCCGTGGTGGTGACGTCGTCGCGTCGCGCCGCGTGGCGCGTCTCCCCGACGCCGATGATGGTGGCGTTGGACACCTGATGGATACCTACCAAACGGTTGGTTGGGAGTCTAGTATGCTCTCCGCGCCATGGACCTCTCGCCGACGCCGGATCAGCTGGAGCTGATCGCCCTCGCCCGGGACTTCGCCCGCAAGGAGATCGCCCCGGTCGTCGCCGACTACGACCGCGAGGAGCGCTTCCCCGCCGAGATCGTGCGGGCCGCCGGCCAGCTGGGCCTGGCGGGCGGGATCGTGCCGGCCGAGTACGGGGGCGCCGGGCTCGACCACCTGACCTACGCGATGGTCATCGAGGAGATCTCGAAGGTCTGCCACGTCGTCGCGTGCGCCCTGTCGTTCCCGAGCGGGCTGGTGGGCAACTCGATCCAGCGCTTCGGCACCGAGGAGCAGCGGCAGCGCTACCTGGCCCCCCTCGCCCGGGGCGAGATCTTCGCCGGCGCCGGCGTCACCGAGGCCCGCTCGGGCACCGACGTCGCCGACATGGACACCACCTACACCCGCGACGGCGACGGCTACGTCCTGCGCGGCAGCAAGATGTGGATCAGCTTCCTCGACGTCGCGTCCTTCTTCCTCACCTTCGCGTACGACGGCGTGGACGAGCGGGGCCGCAAGCGCGTGAGCGCGTTCATCGTCGAGCGCGACGCCGCCGGCCTCGAGATGCGGCCCGTGAAGAACAAGTACGGCTTCCGCCCCCTCTCCACCGGCGAGCTGGTGCTCGACGACGTGCGCGTGCCGCTCGACGCGATGGTGGGCGAGGAGGGCCGCGGGATGGCCGTCGCCCTGAACGCCGTGGAGAACGGGCGCCTGGGCGTCGCCGCCCGGTCGGTGGGCCTGGCCCAGGCGTGCGTCGACGCGGCCGTGCCCTACGCCCGCAGCCGCGTCGTCTTCAAGCAGGAGATCGGGCGCTTCCAGATGGTGCAGGAGATGCTCAGCGACATGATCTGCGGGGTGGAGGCCGCGCGGCTGCTCACCTACCGGCTGGCGCACCGCAAGGACCGCGGCATCTCCGACCGTGCGGACTCGTCGATCGCCAAGATGTACGCCTCCGACGTCGCGATGGACGCGGCCACCAAGGCCTTCCAGATCCACGGCGCGTACGGCGTCAGCGACGAGTACCCGCTCCAGCGCTACCTGCGCGACGCCAAGGTGTTCCAGATCGTCGAGGGCAACAACCAGCTCCACAAGGCGCTGATCGCCGAGCACGCGCTCGGCTTCCGTTAGGGCCCCGCGGGGCCTACCAGCGCGCGGGGTCCCGGTAGCGGCCCCAGACCGATCGGAACACGTCGCACATCTCGCCGATCGTGGCGCCGGCGTCGGCGGCGGCCACCAGGTGGGGCATGACGTTGTCGGTGCCCTCGCACGCCGCGGCGACCGCCGCGAGCGCCCGCTCGTGGGCGCCGGCGTCCCGCTGGGCCCGCCACGCGCGGACACGCTCGACCTGCAGCCGCTCCGCCTCCGGGTCGGCCGTGTGGATCGGCGGCTCGTCCTCGTCGTCCTCGACGTGCGCGTTGACGCCCACCATCACCCGCTCGCCGTCCTCGAAGGCACGCTGGTACCGGTAGGCGGCCTCGGCGATCTCCGCCTGCGGGAAGCCCGCCTCGACGGCCGCGACCATCCCTCCGAGCTCGTCGATCCGCCGGATGTAGTCGCGGGCCTCCTGCTCCAGCTCGTCGGTCAGCTTCTCCACGAGCCACGAGCCGCCGAGCGGGTCGGCCACGCTCGCCGCGCCGGTCTCCCCCGCGATCATCTGCTGGGTCCGCAGCGCGAGGGTCGCCGACTCCTCGGTGGGGATCGAGAGCGTCTCGTCCCAGGCGTTCGTGTGCAGCGACTGGGCGCCGGCCATGACCGCGCCGAGCGCCTCGACCGCGGTGCGCGCCAGGTTGAGCAGCGGCTGCTGGGCCGACAGGGACACGCCCGAGGTCTGGACGTGCGTGCGCAGCTGCCACGACTTCGGGTTCTTCGCCCCCACGCGCTCGCGCATGAGCTGGGCCCAGAGCCGCCGCGCGGCCCGGATCTTCGCGACCTCCTCGAAGAAGTCGATGTGGAAGTTGAAGAAGAACGAGAACCGCGGCAGGAAGCTGTCGGGGTCGACGCCGCGGGCCACGAGGTCCTCGACGTAGGCGAGGCCGTCGACGATGGTGAACGCCAGCTCCTGGGCCGCCGTCGCGCCCGCCGCGCGGATGTGGGAGCCGGACACGGACACCGGGTGCCAGAGCGGCATCTCCTCGGCGCAGAAGGCGATCAGGTCCCCCACCAGGCGCATCGACGGGCGCTCGGGGACGATCCACTCCTTCTGGGCGATGAACTCCTTCAGGATGTCCGTCTGGAGCGTGCCCCGCAGGGCGGCCCGGGGCACGCCCGAGCGCTCGGCGGCCGCGACGAACAGCGCCAGCGCCACCGGGGCCGGTCCCGAGATCGTCATGGACGTCGAGACGGCGCCGAGGTCGATCCCGTCGAAGAGGCGTGCCATGTCCCCGGCGTGCGCCACCGAGACCCCCTCGCGCCCGACCTCCCCCTCCGACAGCGGGTGGTCGGGGTCGTAGCCCATCAGGGACGGCATGTCGAAGGCGGTCGAGAGACCGGTCTGCCCCTGGGAGAGCAGGTGGCGGAAGCGGGCGTTGGTGTCCTCGGGCGAGCCGAAGCCCGCGAACATCCGCATCGTCCAGAGCCGCGAGCGGAACATCTGCGGGTGGATGCCGCGCGTGTAGGGGTATTCGCCCGGCGCCTCCATCGGGGGGACGGGGCCCTCGTAGACCGGGGCCAGCGGATGCCCCGACATCGTGGTGGTGCGGTCGGGCCCGGCGCTGCGCGAGGGGCGCGCCTCGGCGTCTCGTGCGACGGCCACCTTCCACCTCCTGGGGGTGCGGGGCTCAGCGGGACTGAGCCCAAACGTATGGTTCACCGCCTGGACTATCAAGCGGGGGACGGTCGCGCCGCGAGCCTCCCGCGCCCCGCCGCCGGTAGTCTCTCATCTAACGTCCGTTTGGTAGAAATCGTGCGCCACCCCTCCCCGGAGCCCCGCTGATGTCGCAGCCCCAGACCGCCGGCCCGAGCGCCGGGCCGCAGGCCCCCATCCGCGTCGTCGTCGCCAAACCCGGCCTCGACGGTCACGACCGGGGGGCGAAGATCATCGCCCGGAGCCTGCGCGACGCGGGCATGGAGGTCATCTACACGGGCCTCCACCAGACCCCCGAGCAGATCGTGGCCACCACGGTCCAGGAGGACGCGGACGTCATCGGCATCTCGATCCTCTCGGGCGCCCACATGACGCTCGTGCCGCGCGTGATCGAGGGCCTGCGCGCCGGGGGCGCCGACGACGTGATCGTGGTGGTGGGCGGCACGATCCCCGCCCGCGACGTGACGGCCCTCAAGGGGTTGGGGGTGGCGGAGGTCTTCACGCCCGGCTCTCCGATCGCGGGGATGGTCGGGTTCATCCGCGCCGCGGTCGCCGCGCGCGCGGCGGGCGGGGCGGCGCCCTGAGCCGGGCGGCCGGCGTCGCCGACATCGCCGCCGGGGTCCTGGCCGGCGGCCAGCGGGAGGTCGCCCGCGCGATCAGCCTCATCGAGACGCACTCCCCCCAGCGGCGCGACCTGATCGCCGCCCTCCATCCGTCCACCGGCCGCGCCCTGCGGGTCGGGATCACCGGCGGTCCCGGCGTGGGCAAGAGCACCCTCATCGCCGCGCTCCTGACCCACCTCCGCGCGGGGGGGCGGCGCGTGGGGGTGGTGAGCGTCGATCCCACGAGCCCGTTCAGCGGCGGCGCGGTGCTCGGCGACCGGATCCGGCTCGCCCAGCACTTCCTGGACCCCGGCGTGTTCATCCGCTCGATGGGCAGCCGGGGGCATCTCGGCGGGCTGGCCTCCGCGACCGCGGACGCGACCGCGGTGCTCGACGCGGCCGGGTACGACGTGGTCCTGGTCGAGACGGTCGGCGCCGGTCAGAACGAGGTGGAGGTGCGCGACCTCACCGAGACCGTGGTGCTCGCCCTGATGCCGGGCGCCGGCGACGCGATCCAGGCCATCAAGGCCGGCGTCATGGAGATCCCGGACGTCCTCGCCATCTGCAAGGCCGACCACCCCGGCGTGGACGCGTTGCGCCACGAGCTGCGCGGCACGCTGTCGCTGGGCCCCCGGGGGCCGTGGAGCCCGCCCATCGTCACCGTGGTGGCGCCCGATGGCGTCGGCGTCGCGGAGCTCTGGTCGGCGGTGGAGGCCCACCGCGCGTTCCTCGACGCGGACGGTCGCCTGGAGGAGCGCCGCCGGGAGGGCGCCGGGCGGCGGCTGCGCGCCGCCGCCGCCGACCGCCTGCGCCACGCGCTCGAGCTCCCGGCGGGCCAGGAGGCTCTGGGCGCCCTCGCCGAACGCGTGACCGCGAGGGAGCTCGACCCGGACTCGGCCCTCGACGAGCTGCTCTCCCGGGCCGGCGTCGTCACCCCCGCCCCGGGGGGAGCCGGCACGGGATCGGGTTAGCCGGCGGCCCCCACGACCGCCACGGCGCTGACCACGCCGGGCCCGCCGAGCGTGTGGGCCAGCCCCGTCCGGGCGCCCGGCACCTGGCGCTCCCCGGCCCGGCCGGTGACCTGATCGACGATCTCCGCGATCATCCGGACGCCGGTGGCCCCCACCGGGTGGCCGCACGCCTGCAGGCCGCCCGAGAGGTTGACCGGGATGTCGCCCCCGGCCGACGTGGCGCCCGACTCGAGCAGCGCGACGCCCTCGCCCCGCCCGCAGAGCCCCAGGTCCTCGGTGTTGACGATCTCGGTGATGGTGAAGCAGTCGTGGCACTCGATCACGTCGAGCTCACGGCGGGGGTCGGTGATGCCGGCCTGGCCGTAGGCCGCCTCCGCCGCCGCCCGCGTCGAGCGGAAGCCCAGGAAGTCCTCGTCCTCGTGGTAGAAGGTCGTGAAGTACCCGTCGGTCACCGCGAGGCCGACCCCGCGGACGACCGCGTAGCGCGCGGCGTGGCGCTCGGCCCAGGCGACCGGGGCCAGCACGACGGCGGAGGCCCCGTCGGTGGTGGGCGTGCAGTCGAGCACGCCGAGCGGCTCGGCGACGCGCGGCGCGCGGAGCACCTGCTCGAGCGTCACCGCGTCGCGGAAGTGGGCCTTCGGGTTGCGGGTGGCGTGCTCGTGGTTCTTGACCGCGACGCGCGCGAGCGACTCGAGCCCCGCCTCGTACGCGTGCATGTAGCGCGTCGCGAGCAGCGCGAACTGGCCCGGGGCCGTCCGGCCCTTCGCCAGCGTCGGGTGCGTCTGGTTGGCCGTCTTGGCGAGCAGGCTGCCCCGGCTGGTGACGTCGCGCATCTTCTCGGCGCCGACCGCCAGCACCAGGCCGTGTTCCCCGGACGCGACGTCGAGGGCGGCGGCCCGCACCGCCTCCATGCCGGTGCAGCAGAAGTTGGACACCCGGGTCACCGGGCGCGGCCCGAAGCCGATGGCCTCGGCGACGGCCGTCCCCGAGTCGCCCACCAGCCCCGCGAGGGTCGGCTCGGCGGTGCCGAGCCAGGCCGACTCGATGTGCCCGGGCTCCACCCCCGCGTCGGCGATGGCGCCCAGGGCGGCCTCGGCCAGCAGGTCGAGGTACCCCCGGTCGTGGAGCACCCCGAACCGGGTGGTGGCCGTCCCGACGATCGCGACCGACCCGGCTATCGGCACGGCTCCACCTTCCAGAAGTACTGGACGACGTCCCCGCCGCGGTGCAGGACCCGGGGCACCAGGCGCACCCGGTCGCCCACCGCGACCTCCGCCGACGGTATCGCCTGCCCGTAGAACCGTCCGCCGCCCTCGATCGCGACGACGGCCATCGTGGTCACGGCGGCGTCGGGGTAGACGTGGTCGCGGGTCATGGTGAGGACCGTCCCCTCGCGGCCGAGGCGGGCCGGCGCGTGGGGTCCCGCCGCGCCGCACGAGGGGCACGCGGCGACGGGGGGCGGGTAGATCAGCCGCCCGCAGCCCGCGCAGACCACCGCGGCGAGCCGCAGCTCCTGGCCGCGCTCGCGTTCCGCCCGCGGCAGGGACTGGTACGGGGCGAAGCCCTCGTCCTGGACCGGCGCCGCGGGAGGACCCTCGACGTCGGCCCCGCCCGCCAGCGCCCCTGCCGCCGCCGCGGCCAGGTCGGCCGCCCCGGGGCCCGGCGTCGCGTGGGCCGTCTGGGTGATGCCGTTGGCCGTCACCACCAGGGTCTGCGCCGCCGCGGCCCCCGCGAGCAGGCGCGCGGGGGCGTGCGCCGCGCCGAGGAAGCCCGCGTCGCGGGCGACGGGGTCCCCGGGCCCGCCCAGCGCGCGCTCCACCCGGCCGGTCGGCCGCGTGCCGGCCTGCGAGACCACGCCCGCGGGCTCGTCGCCCGCCGCCCTCCGGGCGCGCTCCTCCACGAGGGCCGCGGTCAGCGTGGGGTCGCCCTCGCGTTCCGGGCCGCCGGCGAGCGCCCACCGCTCGCGCCCCTCCCGCACGCTCGCGGGGCCGAGCGCGACCTCGACGGCGGCGGCACCCGGCCCGACAAGCAGCGCGACGGCGCCGTCGCCGTCCTCCGCGCCCTCCGCCGCACCGCGGTGGGCCGCCACCACGACCGCCGGCCGGTCAGCGGCCGCGAGGGCACCGGCGACGCGAAGGGCGGTGAGCCCGTCGGCGGGGGTCGCGGTGAGCTCGACCACCACCACGTCGTCGTCCAGGACGAGCATCTCCGCGAGCGGCTGGACGCTGCCCCCGTGGCGGTAGGGTGGGGTGGTGGTCGCCAGGACCAGCACGCCCGGGCGGACCCCATCGTGGCGGTCGAGCAGCATCGCCGCCGCGGTCGCGCCGAGGGTGACGGCGTCCTCATCGCGCTCGGCGAACGCGCGGCGTCCGCCGCGGCCCGCGACGCGGGCGCGGGCGGGGTGCAGCAGCCCGTCCAGCACCGGCGCCGCATGGTTGAATCCCGTTGTTTTGCGCTCGGACGTTTCTCGACAGCCGGTCGGCGTGGGAGAATCCTCCGTAGTCTACCGGCCGTTTGTTTGGACACCGCCCTCACATCCCTCGCGTTCTTCTCCGTCGAGCTCGACGGGGCC
>DASSBX010000034.1:0-2574 GCA_035698305.1 Miltoncostaeaceae bacterium
GGTGACGCCGGGCCGCGCGCACACCGAGCGGGTCCTCCGCCACCTCCGCCCGGGGGTCGACCCGCAGGCGCACACGTGATCGCCCGCGGCCGCCGGCGTGGGCACCCGCTGGGCACGCGGCCCGCCGACGCCTAACGTCACGGGCGATGCGCCGACGCCCTCGCCGTCCTGTCCTCTCGCCGGGCACCGGGTGGCGCGGCGTGGCCGCCGGGCTCGGCGGCGCCGCCCGGATCGCGGCAGCGCTCGCGACGCCCCACCGCCGCGGCCGCCGGTCCACCTGGGGCGTCGGGGCCGCCCTGGCGTCGCGGCCGCACCCGGGCGACGATCTGGTCCCGCTCCCCCGGTGGGGGTGGACGCACGGCCTCACGGTCGACGTCCCCGCCGGCGAGGTGTGGCCGTGGATCGCCCAGATCGGCGCGGACAAGGCCGGCTTCTACAGTTATACGTGGCTCGAGAACCTTGTCGGCTGCGGCATCCATGACGCGGAACGCATCCACCCCGAGTGGCAGGCGCGGCCGGGCGACCGCCTCGTGCTCCACCCGAAGGGTCCGCCCCTGACGGTCGCCGAGGTCGTCGAGGGGGGCGTCACCTAGTGGGGCACGGCCCGGCCGACGAGGCCGCGCGGGCTGAGGGGCTGCCGTGGGCGGCGGTCAGCTGGCTCCTGGCGGCCGAGCCCCTCGCCCATGACCGCACCCGCGTCGTGAGTCGCTACCGCTGCGCATACTCGGACGACCGGCGGACCCGCCTGACGATGGGGCCCGCGCTGCTGGAGCCGATCGGGAGCGTCATGGACCGCGGGATGCTGCGAGGCATCGCCCGCGTGGCCCGGACGGGGGCGTGATGCCGGCGGCCGGCGGCGGCGCGCGGGTGCTGCTCCGCGACGGGCGCAGCGTGGAGGTACGGCTCTGCGGGGAGGCGGACGCCGACGGCATCGCCGCGATGATCGCGGGGATGTCCCCGGCCGCCCGGGCCATGCGCTTCGGGGCCGCGCGGCGGGGCCTGAGCGCGCGGGAGGCCCGGGAGATGGCCGCCCCGCCGGGACCCGGGGGCGCCGGCGTGGTCGCGGTGGCCGGCGGCGAGGGCGAGCGCATCGTCGCCGTCGCCCGCTACCACCGCGTCGAGGGCGCCGACGACGCCGAGCTCGCCGCCGCGGTCTCCGACCGCTGGCAGGGCCTCGGCCTGGGGACGGCGCTCGTCGAGCGAATCTGCGACCACGCCGCCGCCGAGGGCGTCGACACGCTGTGGGCGTGGATGCGCAACGACAACCGCCGGATGCGGAGCGTCCTGGAGGGCCTCGGCACCCCGGTGACCGTGGAGCGCGCCCCGGACGGCGTGCTGGCGCGGGTGCCGCTCCGCTACGACGCCGGACGGGACGACGCCACCGGTGCGCGGGACGCCGCCGCGGCGGCGGCGTCCCTGCGGCCCCTGATGCGCCCGGACGGGATCGCGGTGGTGGGCGCCTCGCGCGACGCCTCCGCGCCGGGCGGCGCCGTGCTGCGCGCGTTGCGCGCCGGCGGGCGGGCCACCCCCGTGTACGCCGTGAACCGCGCCGCCGACGTCGTCGCCGGGGGCCGCTCGTACCGGTCCCTCGGCCTGCTGCCCGGCCCCGTCGACCTCGTCGTCGCGGCCGTCCCCGCCGAGGAGGTGCCGGCGGTCGCCCGCGAGGCCGCGGCGTGCGGCGCCCGCGCCCTCGTGGTGCTGTCGGCGGGCTTCGCGGAGAGCGGCGCCCACGGCGCGGAGCTGCAGGCCGACCTCGTCCACGTGTGCCGCACGAGCGGCCTGCGCCTGGTGGGACCGAACTGCCTCGGCGTCTCGGTGAGCGCCGGGCCGGCGCCCTTCGACGCCACCTTCGGCCCCCTTCCCGCCCCCGCCGGCAGGGTCGCCCTGGCGTCCCAGAGCGGCGGCCTCGGCGTCGCCGCGCTCGCCCACTGCGCCGCGCGCGGCATCGGCGCCTCCGCGTTCGTGAGCCTCGGCAACGGCGGCGACGTCGCCCCGGAGGACCTGCTGGCGTGGTGGGACGACGACCCGTGCACCCGCGTCGTGCTGCTCTACCTGGAGGGCGTCGGCGACCCCCGCCGCTTCGCGAGGATCGCGGGGCGGGTGTCGCGCCGGACGCCGGTGGTGGCCCTCAAGGCGGGACGGGGCGGCGCCGGCAGCCGGGCGGCCGGGTCGCACACCGCCGCCCTCGCCGCCGGGGAGCCGATGACCGAGGCGCTCTTCGACCTGGCGGGCGTCGTCCGGGCCGACACGCTGGAGGAGCTGCTCGAGACGGGCGAGGTGCTCGCCTCCCAGCCGCTGCCCCAGGGCGACCGCGTCGCCATCCTCTCCAACGCCGGCGGGCCCGCGATCCTCGCCGCCGACGCCGCGGAGGCCGCCGGACTGCGGGTCCCGCCGTTCGGGGACGCCCTGCGCGGACGGCTCTCCGCCATGCCCGCGCCGCCCGCCGCGGCCGGGAACCCGGTGGACCTGGGCGCCGGCTCCGGCCCCGACGCGGTTGAGGGCGCCGGACGGGCGATCATCGCCTCGGGCGAGGTGGACGCGCTCATCGTCCTGGTGACGCCGCTGGGCGGCACC
>DASSBX010000035.1:0-3868 GCA_035698305.1 Miltoncostaeaceae bacterium
CGCTCACGCCGCCGCCGCCCGCTCGGGCTCGGCGACGCCGACCGCGGCCACCGGCAGCGCGTCGAGCCGGGCCGAGGCGGCCGCCCGCCGCACCGCGCGCAGCGCGAGGCGCCGGTCGCCCATCCGGTGGCGCAGCCGCCACTCCAGCGCCGCGACGGGCGCGAGGTTCTGGGGCGCGCGCGGGTCGCGGTGCGCGCGCCCGGCGAAGTGGGGGAGCTCCGCGGCTGCGCGGTCGGCGAGCCGGGCCGCCTCGGCGACCCCCGCGGAGCGGGCGACCTCGCCGCGCAGGATCCCCGCCCAGCCGCCGGTGCCGCTGCCGGGGAGGCGCTGGTACCACGACAGGCGGTCCTCGCCGATCGCGAACAGCGGCGTGCGCTGCCCGACGCCCAGCCGCACCACGCAGCCGGCCTCCTCGGGGCCGAGGTACATGCGGTGGTGGCTCTTGATGGCGCCGACCACCGGGCCCTCGGCGTCGCGGAGGAACGACAGCCGGCCGTCCAGCACCACCAGGCGCTCCGGCGACGACAGCTGCTCGGCCAGCGCCAGCTCGAGGGCCTGCCGCAGCTCGCCGACCCGGCGGGCGAGCCCGCTGGCCTCGTTCGCCGCCCCCGCCCGCGACTCCCAGCGGAACCCGCCCGTCGGCGGCAGGTCGAGCGTCCGGTCGCCCACGGTGAGGACGTGGCGCCGCACCGCGACGCCCTCGATGCGCGCCGGCGCGCCCGCGGTGGCCAGCACCGCGCCGGCCGCGATGGCGAACGCCGCGCCGGGGACCGCGGCGGCCTCGCCGGGCGGCGTCACCGTGAGCCACGCCTCCACCTGCTGGGCGCCGTCGACGAAGGCCAGCTCGCCGGGCGCCGCGGGCCGCGGATCGATGGGAGTCCACTCACGATCCTCGACCCCGGGGTCGACCGGGGCCGTCTCCGCGTCGTCGGGGTGGAGTCCCGGTCCGTACGAGGGATCCGAGACCAGAATGGAGGGTCGGGGCGCGCGCGCGTCCATCCGCCGACTGTAGCCCGACCCCCGGACGCGCCCGCCGCGTGCGGCAGCCGCTATCGTCGCCTCGGCCGGCGCGACGGAGACCGGCGGGCGGGCGGACGAAAAAGGGGTCCCGGGGTGAACAGGCGGTACATCATCGGCGCGATCGTCGCCGCGGTCGTCGTGGTCGGCGTGCTCGTCGGAATCAGCCTCGTGGGCGGCGACGACGACTCCGTGTCGAGCATCGAGAACGCCGAGCAGGTCCAGGCGGAGTTCCAGGGGATCCCCGCCGACGGGGGCACGATCGGCGACGCCGGCGCGAAGGTGGAGATCGTCGAGTACGGCGACACCTCGTGCCCGATCTGCAAGGACGCGTCCGAGACGTCGATACCCCAGGTGGTGGACGAGTTCGTGAGAAGCGGCCAGGTCAAGATGACGTTCCGGCCCATCGCATTCATCAGCCGCAGCTCGGAGCGCGGCGCCCTGGGCGCCGAGGCGGCGGGCATGCAGGACGCGATGTGGCCGTTCGTGACGCTGATCTACGCCAACCAGGGCCCCGAGACCGAGCAGGACTGGCTCACCGACGAGCTGCTGGAGGAGGCCGCCACCAAGCTCGGCCTGGACGTCGAGAAGTGGAAGGCCGACTACGCCGGCGACGCCGTCGCCAGCCAGTTCTTCGAGCGGCAGAACCAGGCGGACGCCGACAGCGTGACCGGCACCCCGTTCTTCGTGGTGAAGGGCCCGAACGGCACCGAGTCGTTCAGCGGCGCCGTCGGCCTCTCGCGCTTCCGCGAGGCGATCGAGAAGGTCCAGTAGCGCACGATGGCCGCCGCGTCGCGCCTGCCGAGCGAGAACGTGCTGCGCGTCGCGCTGGGCGTGGTCGCCACGCTGGGCCTCGGCGTGGCGACCTACCTCACGGTGGTGCGGGCCGAGGGCGACAGCCCCACCTGCGTGATCGGCGGCGGCTGCCACACCGTCCAGTCGAGCGACTATTCCGAGCTGGCGGGCATCCCCGTGGCCTGGCTCGGCCTGGCCGCCTACGTCGGGCTGCTGGTCGCCGCCATCCTGCCGGGGCCGCTCGGCCGCGCCCTCGGCCTCTTCACCGCCGTCGTGAGCTTCGGCTTCTCCGCGTGGCTCACCTACGTGGAGCTCTTCATCATCGACGCGATCTGCGCCTGGTGCGTCACGAGCGCGATCCTGGTGACCATCGCGTTGGTGATCACGGTGATGCGGGCAGCATCCCCTTCACCCACCCGGGGAGGAACCGCTCGTCGGTCAACGCCAGACCCCCGATCGCCAGGGCGGACCCCAGAATCGAGCACATGACCACGACGGGGTCGGGGGACGACACCTCGAAGAAGTCCCGCCACCCAGGCAGCGACAGCACCGCGAAGTAGAGCGCCAGGAGGGCCAGGCAGAGGCCCCCGACCGTGTAGTCGCGCACCCTGTTGGCGCTCTCGAGCACCACGATCAGGTAGAGCCCCACGATCACCAGCACCGTGGTGGCCACCGTGCGGGCCCGCAGCTCGCTCATGTCCAGCAGGTTGAGCGCGAGCAGGAAGCTCGCCACCACCCCCAGCCCCGTCGCCGTCCCGGCCGGGATCGCGAAGCTGGCCAGCTCGCGCAGGAAGCGGGTCGGGCGCCACGGCCCGGCGCTGGGCGCCAGGGCCAGGAAGAACGCGGGGATCCCGATCGTCACGGCCGAGGCGAGCGTCAGGTGGCGCGGCAGGAACGGGTAGCTCTCGGCGGAGAGGCCCACCGTCAGCACCAGGAACGCCGCCAGCGCCGACTTCGCGACGAACAGCTTCGCGACCCGCTGGAGGTTGCGCAGCACCTTGCGCCCCTCGCGGATCATCGGCGGTACCGACGCGAACCCGCCCTTCACCAGGATCAGGTCGGCGATGCCCTTCGCCATCTGGGCGCCGCTGCCCTGGGCGATCCCGATCCGCGCCGCCTTCAGCGCGGGCACGTCGTTGACCCCGTCGCCCACCATCGCCACGTGCGCGCCGCCCGCGGCGAGGGCCTCGACGTAGCGGCGCTTGCCGTCCGGCGAGATGCGCCCCACCACCGTGGTGCGGGCGACCAGGTCGCGCATCTCGGCGTCGGAGGTCGGCAGATCCCGGCCGTCGACCGGTTCGCCGCGCACCTCGATGCCGGCGTCGCGGGCGATGGCGGCGACGGTGGCCGGCGCGTCGCCGGAGATCACCCGGATGTCGATGCCCTCCTCCCGGAGGAAGGCGATGGTCTCGCGGCAGTCCTGGCGCAGATCCTCGGCGAGCACCACGATCCCCACCGGCGCCAGCCCGCGGGGCGGCGGCGCGTCGGGGTCGGGCAGGTCCAGGGGGACGTCCCCGGCGGCGAACGCCAGCACGCGCCGGCCGGCGGCGGCCTCCCCGCGGGCCCGCTCGCCGAGCGGCCCGTCCAGGGCGAAGTGCTCGGGGGCGCCGATGACGTAGGTGCGCCCGCCGATCCGGATCCCGCTCCAGCGGCGGCGCGAGGCGAACGCCACGCTGGCCTCGACGGGCTCCGGCTCGCCGTGGACGTGGGCCTTCACCGCGTCGAGCGTCGACGTGCTGCCCGGCGAGCTGGCGGCGAACCGCCCCAGCATCACCGAGAGCTCGCCCTCGTCGATCCCCGCCGCCGGGACGAGGGCGACCACCCGCAGGGCGTCCTCGGTGAGCGTCCCCGTCTTGTCGAGGCAGATGACGTCGGTGGAGGCGAGCGACTCGACGGCGTTGAGCTGCTGGCTCAGGGCGCCGCGGCGCGCCATGCGCATCGTCGCGGCCGCGAACGTCACCCCGACCAGCAGCACCAGCCCCTCCGGCACGATCGTGATGACGCCGGCGACGGCGGTGGACACCGACTCGCGGAGCGGCGTGTCCTGCTCGATCAG
>DASSBX010000036.1:0-2730 GCA_035698305.1 Miltoncostaeaceae bacterium
TGGGGGCGGTATCTCGCCAACTGGACGGGCGCCGACTTCACCGGAGACCTGAACGACGCCGTGCCGACCACGTTCGTCCTCGGGGAGGGCGACCCCATCGCGACGCCCGACCACCTGGCCGGGACGCTCGCGGGTCTGCCCGCCGCCACCGTGGTCACCCTGCCCGGCGCAGCGCACTTCCCCATGGTCGAGCAGCCCGGCGCGGCGGTCGCGGCATGGGAGCGCGCCCTCGCGGGGAGCCCGTCGTGAGCGGCTTCGAGGAGCCGGGCCCGCCGGCCGATTGGGCGGCCTTCCGCGCCGCCCGGGACCGGTTCTTCGCACGGGTGCGGCCCGACGCCGTCGAAGGCGCGTTCGTCTCACCGCCCGCGGACGGGCCCGAGGCGGTGAGGCCCGGCCCCGCCCCCGCCGCCGCGACGCCGGCGGCGGGGACCGAGGCGGCGTGAGACCGGGAGGGCGCTGGGCCCGGCCCTCATCTCGGGTCGGCGCCGGGGCCGGGGCCCGCCGGGGACCCGAACCGCTCTCTCCACCTCCAAATTAGGCCACGAGGGGGGCCTTGCCGCAAGCCCGGGGGGCTGCGGGATGATGCCCGGCCGCACGTACGAGCGACCGGGTTGGAGGTGGCCATGACCGAGCATGCGGTGGTGATCGCGGGAGGGGGCCCGACGGGGCTGATGCTGGCGGGGGAGCTGGCGCTGGCGGGGGTCGACGTCGCGATCGTGGAGCGCCGGACGAGCCAGGAGCTCGAGGGGATGCGCGCCGGTGGCCTGCACGCGCGCACGATCGAGCTGCTCGACCAGCGGGGGATCGCCGAACGGTTCCTGTCGCAGGGGCGGACCGCCCAGATCGGCTCGTTCGGCCCCGGCGTCCCCCTCGACGTCGGCGACCTCCCCACCCGCCACAACTACGGCCTCGTGCTCACGCAGAGCCGCGTCGAGGAGATCCTGGCCGGCTGGGTCGACGAGCTCGGCGTGCCGATCCACCGCGGCCGCGCGGTGACCGGCTTCGCGCAGGACGACGAGGGCGTCGACGTCGAGACCGGCGACGGCACCCCGCTGAGGGCGCGGTACCTCGTGGGATGCGACGGGGGCCGCAGCGTCGTGCGCAAGGCCGCCGGCATCGGCTTCCCGGGGTGGGACCCGTCGGTGAGCTACATCATCGCCGAGGCCGAGACGGCGCAGGAGCCCGAGGTGGGCTTGCGCCACGACGCGAAGGGCGTCCACGCGATCGGACCGCTGGGCGACGGGACGCGGATGCGGATGGTGATCCGTGAGGAGGAGATCGGCAACGCCGGCGAGCCGACCCTCCGCGACCTGAGCGACGCGCTCGTCGCGGTGCGTGGCACCGACTACGGCGTGCACGACGTCACGTGGATCTCCCGGTTCACCGACATGAGCCGCCAGGCGGCCGCCTACCGCGACCGGCGCGTCCTGCTGGCCGGCGACGCCGCGCACATCCACTCGCCCGTCGGCGGCCAGGGCCTCAACACCGGGGTCCAGGACGCCGTGAACCTGGGGTGGAAGCTCGCGCAGGTGGTGGCCGGGATGTCGCCCGAGGCCCTGCTCGACACCTACCACGCCGAGCGGCACCCGGTCGGCGCGCGCCTGCTGCGCGCCACCATGGCGATGACCGCGCTCCAGCGGGCCGACGACCGGCTCGACGCCCTCGCCGGGATCCTGTCCGACGTGCTGCTGCTGGACGAGCCGCGCAGGCGCCTGGCGGCGATGATCTCCGGCCTGGACGTCCGCTACGACCTCGGCGACGGCCACCCGCTGCTCGGGCGCAGGATGCCCGACCTGGACCTGGAGACCGCCGACGGACCCGTGCGGGCCTTCGCCCTGCTGCACGCGGGGCGGTCGGTGCTCCTGAACCTCGGGGCCCCCGGGGCGGTGGACGCCGACCCGTGGGGCGGGCGCGTGCGCGTCGTCGACGCCCGCCACCGCGGCCCCTGGGAGCTGCCCGCGGTCGGCCCGGTCGCCGCGCCCGCCGCGGTGCTGATCCGGCCCGACGGGCACGTCGCCTGGGTGGGGGAGGGCACAGACGCGGGCCTCGCCGACGCCCTCGCCGCGTGGGTGGGGCGGCCGGCGGTCGCCTCCGCCCCCGCTCTGTGAGGATCTCCGCCCTCGGGAGGTGACGGGTGAGCGCGTGGGCGGCGGCGGGGTGGGGAGCGTTCTCGGCGGGTGCGCTGCTGATCGGGCAGGCGCTCGCCCGCCCCCTCGCGCGCCGCAGGACCGCGACCGGGCTGATGATGGGCTTCGGGGCGGGCACGCTGCTGGCCGCGGTGGCCTACGAGCTGATCCCGGAGTCGAGCTTCGACGAGCCGCTGCTGGTGGGGGCCGGGTTCGCGCTCGGGGCGCTCACCTACTTCGGGCTCGACCGGCTGGTCGACCGGCGCGGCGGCAGCGGGCGGCAGGACATCGCCGGCGAAGGTGGCGGCGGCGGCACGTCGGGCGCGGCGATGTTCATCGGCGCCCTCCTCGACGGCATCCCGGAGGCGTTCGTGCTGGGCGCGGGCCTGGCGCTCGGCGGCGGCGTGAGCGTGGCGTTCGTGGTGGCCGTCTTCGCCTCCAACGTCCCGGAGGGGGTCGCCGGCACCCTCAACCTCCGCGGCGCGGGCGTGCCGGAACCCCGGATCGCGACGATGTGGACCGCCCTCACGGCGGTCTGCGCCGTCGCCGCGACGGTCGGCTTCGTCGTCTCCGACGACCTGCCCGACGGCGGCCTGGCGGCGCA
>DASSBX010000037.1:0-4670 GCA_035698305.1 Miltoncostaeaceae bacterium
CGGCGCCCTGGTGGCGCCGCTTCACCACGCCGAGGGCGTGGAAGGTGTGGGCCACGGGCACGGGCAGGCCCTCGGCCGCGTCGAGCGCCGCGAGGCCGGACATCCAGAAGTGCGAGTGCACGACGTCCGGCGGCTCCGGCTCCCACTCCTCGCGCAGCACCTCGGCGAACCGGGGCATGTGCGGCAGCAGCGCGTCCTTCGGAACCGGCTCGGCGGGCCCGGCGTCCACGTGCCGCACCGTCACGCCGCGGGTCAGCGGCACCCGCTCCGGCAGCCCGGGGTCGTCGCGTCGCGTGTGGACCACCACCTCGGCGCCGCGCCGCGCGAGCGCCGCCGCGAGCTGCGCGACGTGCACGTTCTGGCCGCCGGCGTCGACGTCGCCCAGCACCGCGAGCGGGCTGGCGTGCTCCGACACCATGTCGATCCTCATCCCGCCACCTCCTCCAGCACGTCGTCCCAGTCGGCCTGGAACCGCTCCAGCCCGAAGCGCTCCAGCGCCCAGCGCCGGCCGGCCGCACCCATCGCGGCGGCCTCCCCGTGGTCCTCCGCGAGGCGCGCGAGTGCGTCGCCCAGGACCTCGATCCGGTTCGAGACCACCCCCGCCTCGGGCGGGACGGCCTCCACCACCTCCGTCGTGGCGAGCGCCACCACGGGCATGCCGATGTGCATCGCCTCGATCAGCGACAGGCCGAGCGACGTCCAGCGGACCGGGTGCAGATACACCCGCCGCCGCGCCATCTCGTCGTGCAGCCGCTCCTGCGGCAGGTCGTCGATCCCGTCGATCGTGCCGTCGGCGACGGCGCCGGCCCCGATGCCGAAGACGTCGATCGGCACCCGCTCCGCGAGGGGCTCCAGCAGATCCGTGCCGGTGACCCGCGCCCGCCGCACCGGCTCGTTCACCACCACGGCCGCGCGGGGCAGGCCGCCGTCGTAGCGCGGGCCGGGGTCGACCACGCCGTGCTCCACCACGCGCGTCGGCGTGGTCCCCGCGTCCCAGAAGAGCCGGTTGAAGTGCGTCACGTGGACCAGGGTCAGGTCCCGCCGGTCGGCGACCGGGTGGCGCATCTCGTTGATCCGCCCCTGGGGCGCGTTGTGCTCGACGTACACGGCGGGCACGTCACGGCCGGGGCGGCGCCCCCCGAGCCACCGCTCGGCCAGGTCCTCCTCGTGGGGCCGCTGCAGCACGACCACGTCGAACGGCTCGTCCCGGAGCGCCTCGGGGGGCAGCTCGCGCACCTCCTCCGGCCACGCGTACGTCCGCGCGCGGCCGCGCCCGTCCGGCCCGCGGTCCGGCAGCACCGGCACCACGTAGTCGTGGCGGCCGCGGACGAACGCGCTCGTCCAGGCGCCGTGGACGTGCCAGATCAGGATCCTCATGCCGCCACCCCCGCCGGCTCCCGCGCCGAGAGCAGCGCGCCGAGCGCGCCCACCACCTCGGGCACGCCGATGTCGGCCATGCACGGGTGGCCGGGGACGGGGCAGTGCCGGGCGCGGCACCCGGCGCACGGCACGTCACGGGCCAGCACGACGTGCGGCACCCGCCACGGCCGCCAGCGCACCGACGGCACGGTGGGCGCGTGGAGCCACACCACCGGGCAGCCGACCGCCGCCGCCAGGTGCGCCGGTCCGGTGTTGCCGACCACGATCGCCCGGGCGCCCGCCAGCACCCGCGCGAGCCCGCCGAGCGAGGTGCGACCGCCCAGGTCGACCACCCCGGGGCGAGGGCCGCCGGCCACCCGCCGGGTGAGGTCCCGCTCGCCCGGGCCGCCGGTCACGACCACCGGGATCGAGGGCGCGAGCGCCTCCACCAGCGCCGCGTGCCGCTCGGCGGGCCACGCGCGGGCCGGCACCGACGCGCCGGGGTGGACGACGACGTAGCCGTCGGGGAGATGCTGCGGGGCGTCGTCGGCGGCCGTCACGACCCGCAGCTCGCCCTCGTCGTCGGGCGGCAGGGGGAACCCCGCCCGGGCGACCAGGTCCAGCGAACGCTCGACCTCGTGCACGTCGTCGCCGATCCGGTGCCGCAGGTCCAGGAGCGACCCGGGGTGGTCCACGGACGTCGCGCCGATCCACGGCACGCCCGCCAGGCGCAGCAGCAGCGCCAGCGGAAGGGGGCTCTGGTGGAACGAGCCGAGGATGATCGCCCGGTCGATGCCGAGCCCCCCGAGGCGCTCGACGAACGCCAGCGTCCGCGCCGGGTCGAGCGGCGGCGGCTCCGGGTCGATCCACTCGGCCAGGTGCTCCACGACCGCGTCCGCGCCGGGCAGCAGCGCCGCCGCCTGGCGCCCCCGCGGCCCCACCAGCAGCGTCACCCGCGAGGCCCCGGCCGCCACGGCCCGCACCGCCGGTCCCGCCAGCAGCACGTCGCCGTCGTTGTCGAGGCGGGCGACCAGGACGTGGCTCATCGCGGCGCCCCCAGCACCAGGTCGACCGCCGCGGGCAGGTCGGGCGCCACCATGGGAGCCGCCGCGACCTCCTCCGCCCGTGTCCGCGGCGTCGGCACCAGCACGGCGCGGGCGCCGGCGGCGCGGGCGGCGTCCACGTCGGCGCCGATGTCGCCGATCACCACGCACTCGGCCGGCGCCACGCCCAGCGCCTGCGCCGCCCGGATCACCAGGCCCGGGCGCGGCTTGCGGCACGCGCAGCCGTCATCGGGGCCGTGGGGGCAGATCAGCCAGGGGCCGAGGGGGCCCAGCAGGTCCTCCACCCGCCGGTTCACCGCCGCAACCTGCGCCCCGGCGACGTAACCGCGCGCGAGGCCGCTCTGGTTGGACACGACCGCGGTCGCGACGCCCTCCCGGCGCAGCCGGTCGACCGCCTCGGCCGCACCCGGCATGGCGCACACCCGCGCGGGGTCGCCGTTGTAGGGGACGTCCACCACCAGGGTGCCGTCGCGGTCCAGCAGCACGGCGCGCGGTCGCGGCCCGGCGGGCTGCGGGCGCGGCGCGCGGACCCGGTCGGCCAGCAGGCGCCGGCGCGCCCGCCGGCCGCGCATGGCGTGCCACGTGGCGCCGGGAGGGATCGCGACGCTGGTCGCGACCATCGTCGCCACCTCGCGCGGCGTCCGCGGGCCGGGCGCGATCCGGCGCCACGCGAGGTCGGCGGTGAGCGACGCCCACGCGAGCGCGGCTCCGGCCGCGACGCGGCGGTGGCCGCGGACGGCCGCCGCCGCGGCGAGCGCGGCGCCGGCGGGGGGGGCGAGGTGGGCGCGGCGCCGTCCGCGCGGCGCCCCGGCGCGGGCGCGCCAGCCCCGGCCGTGCAGCGCGTCCATGAGCAGGTCGTCGGCGTTGCCCCGCTGCAGGGCG
Source organism: Miltoncostaeaceae bacterium (assembly GCA_035698305.1). GTDB lineage: Bacteria > Actinomycetota > Thermoleophilia > Miltoncostaeales > Miltoncostaeaceae > Miltoncostaea. The sequence continues at coordinate 3,306 of DASSBX010000037.1, forward strand.
ACCGAGACCCACGGCCCCGCGGGCCCCGGGGGGTGGTCGACGCGCCGGCGGCCGCGCACCAGGCGCCCGCCCGCCGCCGTCACGCGCAGCGCCAGGTCGGCGTCCTCCCGGTACGCGCGCGGGAACCGCTCGTCGAAGCCTCCGGTGGCGGCGAGCGCGGATCGGCGGTAGGCCATGTCGGCCGTCGCCCAGCGGGCGTCCTCCAGGCAGGCGACGTTCCGCTCCCAGTCGGTGGGCCGCCGGCCGGCCGGCAAGGGCACCGCGATGCGCCCCTGCGACCCGTGGACGTCCGGCGGCAGGCCGGCGAGGTCGGCGGCGAGGTCGGCCCGCCACGACGGCGACGGCACCACGTCGTCGTCCAGGAAGGCGATCCAGCGCGCGGCCGCCAGCCGCCACCCCGTGTTGCGCGCCGCCGCCGGGCCGGCGCCACGGCCGCGCACCACGCGCGCGTCCCAGCCCGCCGCGACCAGGGCGTCCACGTCGATCGGCGTCCCGCCGCCGCGGCGGTCGTCCACCACGATCACCGCGGCGGGCGCCGGTCCGTCGCCCGCCACGAGCGCGTCGAGGAGGCGGCGCAGGCTCGGCCGCCCCACCGTGGGGACGACGATGGCGGCGGGGAGGCCGCTCACGGGGCCGCCCGCCGGACGAGGAACGGGCCGATGGCCAGGGCGTCGACCGGGGCCGAGCCGAAGCACTCGAGCGCGTCGCGCGGATCGTCGACCATCGGCCGGCCCGCCGTGTTGAGGCTCGTGTTGATCACGACGGGCGCGCCGGTGCGCCGGTCCACGGCCTCCAGCATCCGCGCCACCAGGGGCTCCCGCTCGCGGTCGACCGTCTGGATCCGCGCGGTGCCGTCGACGTGGAGGGCGGCGGGGATCCGGGGGGCCCAGCCGGGCCGCACCCGGTGGGTGAAGAGCATGAACGGGCTCGGCAGGGGCCCGTCGAACACCTCGGCGGCCCGTTCCTCGAGCACCATCGGGGCCACGGGCCGGAACGACTCCCGGCCCTTCACCGCGTTGAGCCGGTCGATCGTGGCCGCGTCCCTCGGGTTGGCCAGCAGGCTGCGGTGCCCCAGGGCCCGCGGGCCGTACTCGCTGCGGCCCTGGAACCACGCGACGACGCCGTCGTCGGCGATCACCCCGGCCACGGCGTCGGCCAGGTCGGCGGGCCGCTCGAACGGCACCCTCGCCTCGGACAGGATCGCCTCGATCTCGGCGTCACCCCACTCCCGGCCGAGGGCGGCCGTCGTCATCGGCCGCACGTCGTCGCCCAGCTCGCGCGCGACGTGCAGGGCGGCGCCGAGGGCCGTGCCGGCGTCGCCCGCCGCCGGCTGGACCCACACGTCGTCGAAGGGGGCGTGCTCGG
>DASSBX010000038.1:0-4025 GCA_035698305.1 Miltoncostaeaceae bacterium
GTGTGCGAGGAGCTGCGCGCGTTCGCACCGCACGGCGATCGGCGCATGAGTGCCAACCCGCACGCCAACGGCGGGCTGTTGTTGCGCGACCTGCGCCTGCCGGATTTCCGCGCGCACGCAGTGGACGTGCCCGCGCCGGGAGCCCCCGGCATTGGCGACACGCACGTGCTCGGCCGGTTCATGCGAGAAGTGATCCGCGCCAACGAGGACCAGCGCAATTTTCGCATCTTCGGGCCGGATGAAACCGTGTCGAACGGCCTGGAGGCGGCTTTCGAGGTCACCAACCGGCAATGGGAGCCGCCCACCGTTGCGACCGACGAATTCCTTGCCCGCGAGGGGCGGGTTCTCGAAATGCTGAGCGAGCATCAATGCGAAGGCTGGCTGGAAGGCTACCTGCTGACGGGCCGCCATGGCATCTTCAATTGCTACGAAGCGTTCATCCACATCGTGGATTCGATGTTCAACCAGCACGCGAAGTGGCTGAAGACCACCCGGGAGATCCCGTGGCGACGGCCGATCGCGTCGCTCAACTACCTGCTCACGTCGCACGTCTGGCGCCAGGACCACAACGGGTTCTCCCACCAGGACCCGGGCTTCATCGACCACGTGGTCAACAAGAAGGCGGAGATCGTGCGGGTGTACCTGCCGCCCGACGCCAACACGCTGCTGTCGGTGGCGGACCACTGCCTGCGGTCCAAGCACTACGTGAACGTGATCGTGGCGGGCAAGCAGCCGGCGCCGCAGTGGCTGACGGTGGACGAGGCGATCCTCCACTGCACCCGCGGCGCCGGGATCTGGCCGTGGGCCTCCACCGGCGGCGGGGACGGCGAGCCCGACGTGGTGCTCGCCTGCGCCGGGGACGTGCCGACCCTGGAGACGCTGGCCGCCACGGACCTGCTGCGCCGCCACCTGCCCGACCTGGCGGTGCGGGTGGTCAACGTGGTGGACCTGATGCGGCTCCAGGACGAGCGCGAGCACCCCCACGGCATGTCCGACCGGGAGTTCGACGGCCTGTTCACCACGGACCGGCCGATCGTGTTCGCGTATCACGGCTACCCGACACTGATCCACCGCCTGACCTACCGGCGGACCAACCACCGCAACCTGCACGTGCGCGGCTACAAGGAGGAGGGCACCACCACCACGCCGTTCGACATGGTGATGATGAACGACCTCGACCGCTTCCACCTGGTCATCGACGTCATCGACCGGGTGCCGGGGCTCGGCCAGCGGGCGGCGGCGCTGCGCCAGCAGATGGTCGACCGGCGGCTCGCCTGCCGCGCCTGGACCCGCGCGACCGGCGAGGACCACCCCGACGTCGCGGAGTGGCGCTGGAGCCCCGCCGAGCCCGGCGCGTGACCCGCGGACGTCCGCGGGGCTGTCATATGCTCGTGACGGGGTGAGCACCGAGGCGGATCCAGCCTGGAGGGGCGGCGCGGCGACGGGGGACGTCGACGCGGACCGCCTGCGCGTGGTGGCGCAGCTCGCCGGCCTCGACGCGGTGGCGCTGCTCGTCCGCGACGCGAGCGGCGTGGCGGTGCGCGCCTCGTGGCCCGCCGACCACGGGGGCCTGGAGCTGCCGGCGTCGGCGGACCACGCGGACGCCCTCGCGCGGCTCGGCGCCCCCGGCGGCACGGTCCTCACGGGCGCCGCCTCCGCCGACGACGCGGAGGTCGTGCTGGTGGGCCGCGTCGACCCCGCCGGGCGGGTGCCGGCCGATGAGGCGGCCCGCGCCGTCGACGCGTTCGCCGGGCTCCTGGCCTCCGGCATCGCCCTGGAGGGCGCCGGCCGGCGCGCCGAGGACGCGCGGTCCCGGATGGCGAGCCTCGTCGACGCCGGCCTGTCCCTGGGCCGTGAGCTGGCCCTGGACGACCTGCTGACCCGCATCGTCCAGTCGGCGCAGACCGTGCTCGGCGCCCGCTACGCCGCCCTGGGGGTGCTCGACGCCACCGGCACGGAGCTGGCCCGGTTCGTCACGGCGGGCATCTCGGAGGAGGAGCACGAGCGCATCGGCGCCCTGCCGCGCGGGCGCGGCATCCTGGGGGTGCTGATCCGCGACGCCCGGCCGCTGCGCCTGGAGCGCCTGAGCGACGACCCCCGCTCCGCCGGGTTCCCGCCCAACCACCCGCCGATGACCTCGTTCCTGGGCGTCCCGATCGCCCTGCGCGGCGAGGCGTTCGGCAACCTCTATCTGACCGACAAGGCGGGGGGAGCACCGTTCACCGAGGAGGACGAGCAGATGGCGCTGATGCTCGCCGCCCAGGCCGCCGTCGCGGTGGACAACGTGCGCCGCTTCGAGGCGGAGCGCCGGCGGGCGGACGAGATCGAGAGCGTGCTGGAGGTCGGTCGCGCCGTGCTGTCGACCCTCGACATCGACGCCCTGCTGCCGCTCGTCGCCCGCCGGGCGCGGCGCCTGACGGGGGCCGAGACGGTGGGCGTCGCGGTCCGCGACGGCGACGAGCTCGTGTTCCGGTACGTCCACGGGATCGACGCGCTCGGCATGGAGGGCAGCACGGGCCCGCTGCACCCCGAGTCCCTGGCCGAGGCGCTGCGGACCTCGCTGGGCGCGCCCGAGGTGCAGGTGTGCGCACTCGACGTGGGCGGCGTCACCGCCGGCGCGCTGGTCGCGGTGGGGTGGCGGCCGTTCGACGAGGGCGCCCGGCGGCTGCTCGAGACCTTCTCCAGCCAGGTGGCCGTGGCCCTGGTCAACGCCAGGGCGGTCGCCGGGGAGCGGGAGAGCCTGCTGCTGGCGGCCCGGCGCGAGGCCCAGAAGATCCGTGAGCGCGGCCAGGCGGAGAGCCGGCGGCGGGCCATCGAGGCCCAGGAGGCCGAGCGGGCGCGGGTGGCGCGGGAGCTGCACGACGAGTCGGGTCAGGTGCTCACGGCCCTGGCCGTCCACCTGCGCGCCCTCGAGGCCGACGTGGAGCCCGGCGGGATCCGCGACCGCATCTCGGACATGCGGCGCCAGCTCTCCGAGGCGTCGGTGAGCCTGCGCGAGCTGACCACGCGGCTGCGGCCCACCGCCATCGACGAGCACGGCCTGGCCGACGCCATCGAGGAGCAGGCGGCGCGCCTGCGCCGCGCCGGGGTGGCGGTCGACGTGGAGCTGCGCGGCCTGGACCCGCCGCCGCGCGAGGAGGTGCAGACCGTCGTCTTCCGCGTCGCCCAGGAGAGCATGACCAACATCGCGCGCCACAGCCGGGCCACCCACGCGAGCGTGGTGGTGAGCGTCCGCGAGGGGCGCCTGCGCCTGGTGGTGGAGGATGACGGCGTGGGCTTCGACCCGGCCGCGCCGACGCGGCGCCTCGGGCTCGCCGGGATCCGGGAGCGTGTGGAGATGCTGGGCGGCGGCCTGCGCATCGAGTCGTCCCCCGGCAACGGAACCGCCGTCGTCGTCGACCTGGAGGCCTGATGAGCACCGACCCTGGACCGATCCGCATCATGCTCGTCGATGACCACGCGGTCCTCCGGTCGGGGCTGCGCCTGCTGCTGGAGCGCGAGGACGGCCTGGAGCCGGTGGGCGAGGCGGGCACGGCGGAGGACGCCATCCGCGCCCTTCCCCGCCTGCAGCCCGACGTGGTGGTGATCGACATCGAGATGCCCGGGATGGGGGGCCTGGAGGGCGCCGTCCGCATCCGGGAGCGCGCCCCGGACGCGCGGATCCTGTTCCTGTCGATGCACGACCAGGCGCGCGACGTGCGGAAGGCGTTCGACGCCGGCGCCGACGGCTACCTGCTGAAGTCGGCGGCCGACGAGGATCTGGTGCGGGCGGTGCGGGCGGTGGCGGGCGGCGAGCGGTACGTCCACCCGTCCCTGGGGGCGGTGCTGGCCGCTCCGGCGCCCGCCGGCCCGCTGGGGGAGCTGACCTCGCGGGAGCGGGAGGTGCTGCGGCTCCTGGCGCTCGGCCACACCAACCACGAGATCGCCGAGCGGCTGATCGTGAGCGTGCGCACGGTGGAGAGCCACCGCGCCCACGTCATGACCAAGCTACGCGTGACGACCCGCGCCGGCCTCGTCCGCGCGGC
>DASSBX010000039.1:0-9482 GCA_035698305.1 Miltoncostaeaceae bacterium
GGGTCCCCTCCGGGAACGCCTGTACCGCGGTGCCGAACCGGTCGTGGGCGGACCAGCCCGGAAGCGGACCGGGGTCGCCCTCCACGACCAGGTCGAGGTCGTCGCCGGGCGGCAGGCCGAGCAGCGCGTCCCGGACCGCGCCTCCCACCACCACCGCCCGCTCCGCGAGCGCCGGCGGCACGTGCCGCACCAGGGGATGCGCGAGGACCGCGTCCAGGGCGCGGCGGCTAGGATCCTCGCCGTGGCCTACGACCCGGTCTCCCACAAGCTGAGCGCCGTCGCGCCGGTCGCCCCGGATCTGGTCGAGGCGTTCGCGCGGTTCGAGGCGCTGACGCTCGCCGAGCTCCAGCAGGCCTTCGACTCCGCCGACGAGCGGTTCAAGGCCTGGGTGCGCGATCCCGCCAACGAGGGCCGCCCGATCAGCGATGCGCCCGACTACCTGGACCGGATCGCGCTCGACAGCCTGCTCGAGCGCCGCACCTGGGCGGAGTAGCCACCGGGTCCCCGTCCCGCGCCCTCACCGTGGCCGGATGACGGCCACGGCCTCGATCTCCACCCTGGCGCCCAGCGGCAGCGCCGCCACACCCACCGTCGCCCGGGCGGGCGCGGCGCCGGCGAACGCGCGGCCGTACGACTCGTTCATGGCGGGGAAGTCGCCCGCGAGGCCCGTGAGGTAGACGGTCGTCTTCACGACGTCGCCGAGGCCGCCGCCGGCCTCCGCCAGGATCGCGGCGACGTGGCGCAGCGCGACGGTCGTCTGCTCCGCGACGTCGTCGGCCACCAGCGCGCCGCTCGCGGGGTCGATGCCGAGCTGGCCCGACACCCACACCACCTCGCCCTCCCCCGTCCCGGCCGCGGCGGCCTGGCTGTAGGGGGCGCCCGCGACGGGCGCGGGGGCGGCGTCGGTGCGGATCGTCCTCACGCGGTCCACACTACTGGCGCACCGGGACGCCGGCCTGGTCCATCGCCGCCTTCACCTGGGCGATCGAGTAGACGCCGTCGTGGAACACCGACGCCGCCAGCACCGCGTCGGCGCGCCCGCGCACGACCGCGTCGGCGAAGTGGTCGAGGGTGCCCGCGCCGCCCGAGGCGATCACCGGCACCGGCGCCGCGTCGGCCACCGCCGCCAGCAGCTCCACGTCGAAGCCGTCCTTCGTGCCGTCGCGGTCCATGCTCGTCACGAGCAGCTCGCCGGCCCCCCGCTCGGCGGCCTCGGCCGCCCACGCGACCGCCTCGCGGCCGGTCCGCAACCGCCCGCCGTTGAGGTACACCTCCCAGCCCGAGCCGTCCTCGCGCCGCTTCGCGTCGATCGCGACCACGATGCACTGGGCGCCGAACCGCTCCGACGCGCGGGTGATGAGGTCGGGGTCGCGGACGGCAGCCGAGTTCAGCGACGTCTTGTCGGCGCCGGCGGCCAGCACCTCGCGGATGTCGTCAACCGTCCGCAGGCCGCCCCCGATCGTGAACGGGATGAAGACCTCCTCGGCGGTGCGGCGGGCGAGCTCCACGATGGTGTCGCGGCCCTCGTGGCTGGCGGTGATGTCCAGGAACACCAGCTCGTCGGCGCCCTCGCGGTCGTAGCGGGACGCCAGCTCCACCGGGTCGCCCGCGTCCCGCAGGCCCACGAAGTTGACGCCCTTCACCACGCGGCCCTGGTCCACGTCCAGGCACGGGATGACGCGGATCACCGGCGACCCGCCCTCAGCACCTCGAGGGCCTCCGACACGGTGAAGCGGCCCTCGTAGAGCGCCCGCCCCACGATGATGCCGTCCAGGTTCACCGCGTCGAGGTCACGCAGTCGCGCCAGGTCGTCGAGCGACGAGATCCCGCCGGACGCGATGAGCCGAAGCGGGGGGGCCGCCTCGGACAGCCGCTTCATCGCGGCGATGTTCGGGCCGCCGAGCGTGCCGTCGCGGCCGATGTCCGTGTAGGCCAGCCGCCGCACGCCCATGCTCACCAGGCTGGTCGCCACCTCCACGGCATCGCGGTCGGTGATCTGCGTCCACCCGTGGGTCGCGACCTTGCCCTGACGGGCGTCGAGGGCCACCACCAGCCCGTCGCCCAGGCGGTCGATCGCCCACCCCAGCAGCTCGGCGTCATCGACCACGGCCGTGCCCACCACCACCCGGTCGACGCCGGTGGCGAGGGCGGTCTCGATGGCCGCGCGCGACCGCAGCCCGCCGCCCAGGTGCACCGTCCCGGGGAAGGCGGCGGCGATGCTCGCCACCAGGGCGGCGTGCACGGGCTCCCCGGCCCGTGCGCCGTCCAGGTCCACCACGTGGAGCGATTCGGCGCCCTCGTCGGCGAAGCGCTTCGCCTGGTCGACGGGGTCGTCGCTGAAGACGGTGGTCTGCGCGAAGTCGCCCTGCCGGAGGCGGACGGCCTGGCCGTCCTGCAGGTCGATCGCCGGGTAGAGGGTGATCACGCTGCGGCGGGGCGCGCGGCGCGCACGCCGGCGAGCCAGCGGGCCAGCAGGCCGAGGCCTGCGGCGCTCGACTTCTCGGGGTGGAACTGCACGCCCTGCACGCCGGGGCGGCCGGCGGCGGCGCAGAACGCGACGCCGTGGTCGGCGCGGCCGAGCACCAGCGCGGGGTCGGCCGGCTCGCAGCCGAACGTGTGGACGAAGTAGTACGTCGAGTCGCCCCCCTCCCCCGGCTCCGGGCCCAGCCCGCCTCCGGGGCTCCACGCGACCCGGCTCCACCCGATGTGCGGCAGCTTGCGGTCGGTGCGCAGGCGGCGGACGGTGCCCGGCAGCACGCCGAGGCCGTCGACGGCGGGGGCCTCCTCGCTCTCCTCGAACAGCAGCTGCATGCCGAGGCAGATGCCCAGCACCGGCACGCCGCGATCCACGGCGCCCAGCACGGCCTCGTCCAGACGCTGGGCGCGGATGCGGCGCATCGCCTCGCCGAAGTGCCCGACGCCCGGGAGCACCACCGCGTCCGCGGCGCCGACGGCCTCCGGGTCCCGGATGACCCGGACGTCGGCGCCCAGGCGCTCCAGCGCCTTCACCGCGCTGCGCAGGTTGCTCATCTCGTAGTCGAGCACCACGACGTCGGCGCTCACAGCGACCCCTTCGTCGAGGGCACGCCGCCCACCCGGGGGTTCGGCGCCACCGCGGCGCCGAGGGCCCGCGCGACGGCCTTGAAGCTCGCCTCGATGGTGTGGTGCACGCCGCCGGGCGCGACCATGCGCAGGTGCAGCGTCAGCCCGGCGTGGTTCGCCAGCCCGCGCAGGAACTCCTCGAGCAGCTCCGTCTCGAAGCCGCCGATCTCGGTGGCCGGCAGCGGCACGTCGATGCGCGCGAACGGGCGGCCGGACAGGTCGATCGCCGCCTGCGCGAGGCACTCGTCCATGGGGATCAGGGACGCGCCGTAGCGCTCGATGCCGGCGCGGTCGCCCAGCGCCTGGTGGATCGCCTGGCCCAGCGTGATGCCCACGTCCTCGACGGTGTGGTGGCTGCCCGTCTCCAGGTCGCCCCGGGCGTCGACCTCCAGGTCGATCAGCGAGTGGCGGGCGAACAGCGTGAGCATGTGATCGAAGAACCCGACGCCCGTGGAGATGGTGGCGACGCCCGACCCGTCGAGGTCCACGGCGGCGCGCACGTCGGTCTCCCCCGTCGTGCGGCGGATCTCGGCGCGGCGGCTCACGCGTCCTTCACCCGGGCGTCGGCGGAGGCGCGGTGCATCGGGAAGCCCTCGGCGTCGGCGAGCACCGCCAGGTGGGGCGCGAGCTGTGCGACGGCCTCATCGGTCATCTCGACCACGGACATCCTCCGCAGGAAGGTCGTTGGGCCGAGGGCCGACGCGTGGCGCGCCGCGCCCCCGGTGGGCAGGACGTGGTTGGAGCCGGCGACGTAGTCGCCGAAGGCGGTCGCGCAGTTGGGCCCGACGAACACGGCCCCCGACCGCGTGATGCGCGACGCGACGGCCTCGGGGTCGCGCGTCGCGATCTCGAGGTGCTCGGGGGCGAAGGCCTCGGCCAGCTCGATCGCCAGAGGCATGCTGGCACACTCGACCAGGGTGATCGGCCCCACGGCGTCCGGCAGCCCGTCGAGCGCCCCGGCCACCGCCGCGATCACCTCCGGGTCGTCGCTCGCCAGCACCGCCGGCGAGTCGGAGCCGTGCTCGGCCTGCGCCAGCAGGTCGAGCGCCATCGCCGCGGGGTCGGCGGTGCCGTCGGCGATGATCAGCACCTCGCTCGGGCCGGCGACGCCGTCGATGCCGACGGTGCCGACCACCTGGCGCTTCGCCTCCTGCACCCAGGGGCTCCCCGGCCCCACGACCACCGCGACGGGCGCGATCGTGGCGGTGCCGTAGGCCAGCGCCGCGATCGCGGCGGCGCCGCCGGCCGCGTACACCTCGTCCACGCCGAGCAGCCCGGCCGTCGCGAGCACCAGCGGCGACGGGCGGCCGTCGGGGCCCGGCGGGCTGACCGCCGCGATCCGGCCGACGCCGGCCACCTGGGCGGGGACGACGCCCATGATCAGGCTCGACGGGTAGGCGGCCCGGCCGCCGGGCGCGTAGCAGCCGGCCGAGTCGACGGGCACGTGCCGCACGCGGATCCGCTGCCCGAACGGCATCGTCATGGTGTGGTCGCCCGGCAGGAGCGCCTCGGCCACCACCCGCACCTGGGACGCGGCGGCCACGATCGCCGTCCGCAGGTCCTCGGGCAGCGCGTCGACCGCCCGCTCCAGCGCGACCCGCGGCACCCGCAGGCGGTCGTGGGTGAACCCCTCCAGGTCGAAGCGGCGGATGTCGTCGACGAGCGCGTCGTCGCCGTGCGCGCGCACCGCGGCGAGGCTGGTGGCGACGCTGTCGGCCACGCCCTCCACGTCGAGGTCGGGGCGCAGCGTCAGCGCGATCGCCTGGGCTCCGCCGGCGCGCAGGCGCGCGGTGCGCACCGCGCTCACGGCAGCCCCTCCTCCAGACGGGCGAGCAGGGCGTCGATCTCGTCGGCCAGCAGCGTCTGGCTCACCCGGTTGGCGATCACGCGCGCCGAGCTGTGGAAGATCTCCTCGCGCTCGACCAGGCCGTTCTCGCGCAGCGTGCGGCCGGTGGCCACGAGGTCCACGATCCCGTGCGCCAGCCCCACCAGCGGCGCCAGCTCCACGGAGCCGTTGACCTTCACGACCTCCGCCTGCCGGCCGGTGGCGGTGAAGTGGCCGGTCGCGGCCACCGGGTACTTGGTCGCCACCCGCACCAGGCCCAGGTGCTCCAGCGCCGCCGGCGTCGGGTCGTCGCCGCCCGGCGTCGCGTAGACCATCCGGCAGCCGCCGAAGCCCAGGTCGAGCAGTTCGTAGACGTCGGGGCTGCGCTCGTTGAGCACGTCCTTCCCGACGATGCCGATGTCGGCTGCGCCGCTCTCCACGTACGTCGGGACGTCGCTCGGGCGGGTGGTGATGTACGCGGTGCCGTCGGCGGCCTCCACCACCAGCCGCCGGCCCGCGTCGCGCAGCGGCGCCACGTCGAGCCCGGCCCGTCCGAGCGCCTCGACGGAGTCCTCGAACAGCGCCCCGAGCGGCACGCAGATCCTCATGAGGGCGTCAGCACCTCCTCCAGGCGCGCCAGCGTGCGGGACGTGCCGGCGACGCGATCCAGGACGGTGTACCCCTCCGGCGCCCGCCGCGCCACCCACCGCCAGCCGTCGGCCGCCGCGAGGCCCTCCGGGTCGTCGGACCCGGCGGCGAGCGCCACCACGGGCACGCCCGCCGCGCGGACCGCCTCGCCGGCGGCCGGATCGTCGTCCAGGCCGCCCACCAGCACCACGCCGTCGCGCGCCGCGGCGCCGCCGTTCCCGGCGGCCAGGCGCGCCTGGTGCAACAGGTCGAGGGTGATGCCGAAGCCCACGGCGGGGCGCGCGCGCCCGAACCGGCCGCCCAGGTCGTCGTACCGCCCCCCCTGGGCGATCGGCGCGCCCACGCCCGGCGCGTACGCCTCGAAGACGATCCCGGAGTAGTAGCGCCACTCGCGCAGCACGCCCAGGTCGAGCACGACCGCGTCGCCCACCCCGTGCCGGTCCAGGAGCGCCAGCGTGGCGCCCAGGCGCTCGGCGGCGGCCGCGGCGGCCGGGACCTCCCGCGCGATGCGCTCCACCAGCTCGGGCCCCCCGCGCAGCGACGGCAGGTCGGCCAGCAGGGCGGCGTCCGGCGCGGCAGCGCGGGCGAGGCGCCGCCACTCGACCAGGTTGCGGGCGGCCAGGGCGGCGCCGAGCGCGGAGCGCGCGCCCTCCGGCACCCCGCTGCCCTCCAGCACCGCAGCGGTCAGCGACACGTCGCCCACGCCGACGCGGGGGTCGGGAAGGCCCGCGGCGCGCAGCGCCCCCACCAGCAGGGCCAGCACCTCGGCGTCGGCACCCGGGCCGCGCTCGCCCAGCAGCTCGACGCCCGCCTGGCGCTGCTCGGCCGGCGCGGGCCTGCCCGGCGGGGGCGGGCGGAACGCGCGCGCCAGGTACGACACGCGGACCGGGCCGGGGTGGTCGGCCATCCGGGTGGCGACGAGGCGGGCGACGGGGATCGTGAGGTCGGGCCGCAGCACCAGCACGCGGCCCGACTCGTCGAACAGCCGGAACGCCTCGCTCAGACGGCCCTCCTGGGCGCGGTCGAGGACGTCGGCGTACTCGAGCACCGGCGTCATGACCTCGCGGTACCCGAAGGCCGCGAACCGGCGCCGGACGGCGCCCTCCACCTCCCGCAGCTCCCCGGCCTCGACCGGCAGCACGTCCTTCGAGCCCGCCGGGAGCGCCGCGGGCGGCGGTCCCGCCGGGTCAGTCACGGAAGCGCTCGATGTCGGCGCCCACGGCCTGCAGGCGCTCGTCGATGCGCTCGTAGCCGCGGTCGATCTGTCCGACGTTGCCGATCACGCTGGTCCCCTTGGCGGCGAGGCTCGCGATGAGCATCGCCATGCCGGCGCGGATGTCGGGGCTCTCGAGCCGCTCGCCGAAGAGCTGGGCCGGTCCCGTCACCACCGCGCGGTGCGGGTCGCACAGCACGATCCGGGCGCCCATCGCCACGAGCTTGTCCACGAAGAACAGCCGGTTCTCGAACATCTTCTCGAAGATCATCACCGTGCCGTGCGTCTGGGTCGCCACGGCCGTCGCGATGCTGGTGAGGTCCGCCGGGAAGGCCGGCCAGATGCCGTCGTCGATCTTCGGGATCGCCTCGCCCTCGTCCGACACGACCCGCAGGTCCTGGTCGGGCGGAACCCGGAGCGTGTCGCCGGTGATCTCCACCCGGATGCCGAGGCGCTCGAACGTCAGGTTGATCATCCGGAGGTCCTCGGCGCGGACCTCCGTGAGCGTCAGGTCCGACCCCGTGATGGCGCCGAGCCCGATGAACGAGGCGATCTCGATGTGGTCCGGCCCGATCCGGAAGCGGCCGCCGTGGAGGCGGTCGACCCCGTCGATGATCAAGCGGTTGGTGCCGATGCCGTCGATCCGGGCGCCGAGCTCCACCAGGAAGCGGGCGACGTCCTGCACGTGGGGCTCGCTCGCCGCGTTCAGGATGATCGTGCGCCCCGGCGCGGTGGCGGAGGCCATCAGCGCGTTCTCGGTGGCGGTGACCGAGGCCTCGTCCAGGAAGATCTCGGCGCCGTGCAGCCCGTCGTGGCGCAGCTTGTAGCTGCGCTCCACCAGCGTCTCGGCGCCGAGGGCGCGGAACGCGAGCAGGTGCGTGTCGACGCGCCGCCGCCCGATGAAGTCGCCGCCCGCCAGCGGCAGCTCCACCTCTCCGCTCCGGGCCAGCAGCGGGCCCGCGAGCAGCAGTGACGCGCGCAGGCGGCGGCACAGGTCGGGGTCGAGCTGGGTGGTGCGGACGCGGTCGGCCTTCAGGGCCAGCGCGTTGGGCCCGTCGTCGCGGATGCTGACGCCCAGGTCGTCGAGCAGGGCGAGCATCACGTGCACGTCGAGGATGTCGGGCACGTTCTCGACCACGACCTCCTCGTCCGTGAGAAGGCATGCGGCGAGGATCGGCAACGCCGCGTTCTTGTTGCCACTCGGCACGATGTGGCCGGACAGCGCGCGGCCGCCCCTGATGACCAGCCTGTCCTGGCTCACGACCCTGGAAGCTAGCAGTCGCCGCCGGTCGCGACGGCCGCCACCGCGTCGGCGAGGCGGGCCACGTCCGCGTCGGTGGTGAAGAACCCGAGCGACGCGCGCAGCACCTCGGGGCGCCGCACCCAGCGGACGATCACGCCGTCGGCGGCCAGCCGGCGCGCCACGGCCTCGGGCGCCCGGCCGTCGACCGTGAACGACACCAGGCCCGCGTGCGACCCCGGGGGCGTCAGCACGTCGACGCCCGCGATGGCGGCCAGCGCGGCGCGGGCCGCGGCCTGGGCGGCGCGGGTCCCGGCGAAGACCCGGTCCCAGCCCACCTCGCCCTCCAGCCAGCGCAGCGACGCGCTCCAGGCGGGCAGCAGCGCGGCGGGCAGCGTCGCCGCCTCGTGGCGGCGGGCGCCGGGGTGCAGGGCGAGGCCGCCGCCGGGCCGGTGGTCGCGGCCGGTCTCGAACCCGGTGAACGTCAGGTCGATCCTCCCCTCCGCCTCCGGCGCGATCCACAGCCCGCCGAGCCCCTCCGGCCCCAGCAGCCATTTGTGCGCCGGGAAGGCGACCGCGTCGGCCCCCAGCGCCGCCGCGTCGACCGGGATCGCGCCGGCCGACTGGGCCGCGTCGACGAGCACGGCGGCGCCCGCCCGCCGGGCGGCGCCGACGGCGCCGGCCACGTCGAGCAGCGCCCCCGTCGACCACGACACGTGCGACACCACCACCAGCCGCGTCCGAGGCCCGGCGACCGCCCCGACCGCGGCCTCCAGGTCGTCCTCGGTCCCCTCCGGGTCGATGAGCCGGAGCGTCGCGCCGCGGCGGCGGGCGAGGTTGGCGAGCAGCACCAGCGTGCCGGGGTACTCGAGGGCGGGCGTCACGATCTCGTCGCCCGGGGCGATGTCGACGCCCCACGCGGCGCGGTTGAGGCCGTCGGTGGTGTTGCCGGTCAGGGCGATCCGCGCCCCGTCGGCGTCGCCCATCAGGCGGCCCAGGTCGTCCCGGAGCGCCACCGACGCCGCCTCGGTGCGGCCGAAGCCCTCGAGGCTCCCCCGCCCGCGGGCCAGCGCCTCGGCGGCCCACCCGGCCAGCGCGTCGGCGGCGGCCCGGGTCAGGGGACCGCACCCGCCCGTGTTCAGGTAGGTCTCGTCGGCGAGCGAGGGGAGGGCCGCGTGCAGCGCGGGGGCGATCGGGCGCACCCGGCCGATGCTACCCGGGTCGTCGGTGGCACCCGACCGTCACGTTGCGCGCGACGCGCAGAGCTTGGTAGAACGGCCTGGCATGAGGCTCCTACGCATGATGCCGGGGTACGGGGAGACGCTCGTGGCCGAGGGTGACCCGCGGCTGGACGAGGAGCGCGAGGCCCTCGTCGACGCCTTCCGCCGCCAGCTGGAGGAGGGCCTGTGGGCCGCCGTCCCGGTCACCGACTCGGGCAGCGGACGCCGCGAGGC
>DASSBX010000040.1:0-14488 GCA_035698305.1 Miltoncostaeaceae bacterium
ACGACTTCAAGACCGTCAACGACAGCCTCGGCCACGCCGCCGGCGACCGCCTGCTGACCCTCGCCGCCGACCGCCTGCGCGGGGTGCTCCGGCCCACGGACACGCCCGCCCGACTCGGCGGCGACGAGTTCGCGGTGCTGCTGGAGGACGCCGACGTGGAGGCGGCGGCGTTCGTGGCCGACCGCATCATCGAGGCGTTCCGGGAGCCGTTCGACGTCGGCGGACGGGAGGTGTTCGTCTCCACCACGATCGGCATCGCCCCGGCGGCGGCGGGGGAGCGGAACGCCGAGGCGCTGGTGCGCGACGCCGACGCGGCGATGTACACGGCGAAGGCGCAGGGCAAGCGCGGGTACGCGGTGTTCGTCCCGCAGATGCGCACGGCGGCGATGGCGCGTCTGGAGATGGAGTCGCGCCTGCGCAACGCGGTGGGCCGCGGCGAGATGGAGCTCGTGTACCAGCCGATCGTGCGGATCGGCGACGGGGGCGTGGTGGGGGTGGAGGCGCTGGTGCGGTGGCGTCACACCGAGCGGGGGCTCCTGGGTCCGGGCGAGTTCATCTCGCTGGCGGAGCAGACGGGGCTCATCGACGAGCTCGGCGAGTGGGTGCTGCGCACGGCTTGCCGGGACGTGGTGGGGCTGCTCCGCGGCGACGGCGGCGACCCCCCGGCGGTGATGGTGAACCTGTCGCCGCGGCAGCTGCGCAACCCGGCGCTGGCGGAGGTGGTGGAGGCGGCGCTGCGCGACACCGGGCTGCCGCCGGAGCGGCTGGTGCTGGAGATCACCGAGACCGCGATGGCGGCCGACACGCCGGGCAACCTGGCGGCCCTGCGGGTGCTGCGCCGCAGCGGGGTGCGGGTGGCGGTCGACGACTTCGGGTCGGGCTACTCGTCGCTGGGCCAGCTGCGGCGCCTGCCGGTCGACATGCTGAAGATCGACCGGGAGTTCCTGGCGGAGGCGCGCTCGACCCAGGCGACCGCCCTGCTGCGGGCGATCGTGGAGCTGGGGAACGGCCTGGGGCTGACGGTGGTGGCGGAGGGGGTGGAGCGGAAGGACCAGCTGGCCCTCGTCCGGGACGTGGGGTGCGCCCTGGGACAGGGGTGGCTGTGGGCGCGCCCGATGAGCATCGCGGACGTCGCGACGCTCCTCGGGCCCTGAGGCGCGCCCGGCCCCGCACCGTCGCCCGCGTCCGGGCTCAGCGGGGGTCGACGTCCAGGCGGTAGCCCATCCCCCGCTCCGAGCGGATCATCTCCTTGCCGAGCTTGCGGCGCAGGTAGCCGATGTAGACGTCCACGATGTTGGAGCGCGGGTCGTGGTCGTAGCCCCAGACCCGGTCGAGGATCTGCTCGCGGGACAGCACCTGACCGGGGTGGCGGAAGAGCATCTCCGCGAGCGCGAACTCCCGGGCGGTGAGGTCCTCGGTGCGGTCGCCGACGTGGATCTTCCGGGTCCGCAGGTCCAGGCGGGCGTCCCCCGCCTCCAGCACCGACGGGGCCTCCGTCCCGGCGCGCAGCCGCGCCCGGATCCGCGCCAGCAGCTCCTCGAAGCGGAAGGGCTTGGTCACGTAGTCGTCGGCGCCGCCCTCCAGCCCCTCCACGGTGGAGTGGACGCCGTCGCGCGCGGTCAGGATCACCACCGGCGCGCTCATGCCGCGGTCGCGCATCCGCCGGAGCACCTCGATGCCGTCGATGTCCGGCAGCCCGAGGTCCAGCACCACCAGGTCGAACCGGCCGCTGACCGCCATCGCCAGGCCCGACTCGCCGTCGCCGGCGACCGCGGTCGCGAAGCCGCTCGATCGCAGCCCCTTCTCCACGAACGACGCGATGCGCTCCTCGTCCTCGACGATCAGGATGCTGCTCATGACGGACCTCCTCCGTTCGGGCCCGCGGCCGGGGGGTCGACCGGGATGTCGATGGTGAAGACGGCGCCGCCGTCGGGGTGCTGGGTGAGCTCCACGCCACCGCCGTGTGCCTCGGCGATCGCGCGGACGATGGTGAGGCCGAGGCCGGCCCCCTCGCGGCGCTCGCCGGACCCGCGGGCGAAGCGCTCGAAGACCCGCGTGCGCTCGTGGGCCGGCACGCCGGGCCCGGTGTCGCGGACGGTGAAGCGTGCGCGGCCCCCGGCGACGGTCGACGCGAGCACGATCGCGTCGCCCTCGCCGGTGTGCTGCACCGCGTTCTGCGCGAGCTGCACGAGCGCCTGGGTGAGGCGCTGGCGGTCCGCCACGATCACGCCGCGCCCGGTCCTCTCGACGCTCCAGCGCCGCGGGGCGAGCGCCTGCGCCTTCGCCGCGACCTCCTGCGTCAGGGCCGCGGCGTCCACGGCCTCGTAGCTCAGGAAGTCCGGCCGCTCGGCGCGGGCGAGCACCATGACGTCGTCGACGATCCGCGCCATCCGGTCGAGCTCGTCCATCACCAGCGCCATCGTCTCCGCGCGCTCCGCGGGGTCGTCGCCCATCAGCTCGAGGTGCCCGCGGACGATCGTGATCGGCGTCCGCAGCTCGTGCCCCGCGTCGTCCAGGAAGCGGCGCTGCGCGGCGAACGCCGACTC
The DNA here is from genome assembly GCA_035698305.1 of Miltoncostaeaceae bacterium. Taxonomy (GTDB): domain Bacteria; phylum Actinomycetota; class Thermoleophilia; order Miltoncostaeales; family Miltoncostaeaceae; genus Miltoncostaea. Next base: position 2,547 of record DASSBX010000040.1, read on the forward strand.
GAGCCGGTCGAGCATGTCGTTGAACGTCCGCGCCAGCTCCGCCACCTCGTCGTCGCCGCCCCCGGGGATGCGCCGGCTCAGGTCGGTCTCGCTGATCTGGTGGGCCGTCTGCGTCACCGCGTTCACGGGCGCGATCACCCGCTGCGCCGTCCGCCACATGAGGAACGCCCCGAGCAGCACCACCACGATCCCCACCCCGGCGAGGGCGCCGGTGATCGTGCCGAGGTCGCCGGTCTCGAAGCTCCGGAAGACGGCCACCACGAACACGCCCGCCTCGGCCCCCGAGCCCACGGGCACCGCCAGGTACTCGACGTCCCCGCCGGGCGTGCCGACGCGGCCCCGCTCGACGCCCGTGACCGACCCCCACCGCCGGGTGAGCGCGTCGTCGGTGTCCAGCCGGTACGGCACCGACTGGCGGCTGTGGGCGAACGGCCGGCCGTCCACGTAGGCCACGTAGGCCTCCCCTTCGGCCGGGACGTTCCGGGCGAGCTGCACCTCCAGCAGGCGGCGCACGTCGTCGCCGAGCGGCCGCCCCGACACCGGGTCCTGTTCGCGCTGCAGGCGCTGGAGCTCGTCGACCTCCTGCGTGAGCACCCGCTCGATGCGGTCGTCGATCTGGCGCACGACGACCTCACGCGCCACCAGGATCGAGCCGATGGTGGCCAGCGCGAGCAGGGCGACCGACGCCGCGACCACGCGGAACCTGACGCTCGCCAGGAGCCGCCTGAGGGTGCCGGCCCGGATGTGGGCCCGCTCCTGGGGGGTCGCGATCTGCTGCGGTGTCGACGAGGCCACGCTAGGCCCGGCGCGTGAGCCGGGGGTGAGTGGGGGGTGAGGTGCGGCTCATGATGACGCGGCCGGGGCCGCCCCGGCAGTATCCCCCGGCCGGAGGGGCGCCGCGGGCCGGGCGCCGCGGCCGCGCCCTCAGCGGCGCTGCAGGTCGACCCTGAAGAGGCTCAGGGCGAGGGGCGTGACGCTGTAGCGGTCGCGCAGGAACGGCCACACCCGCCACGCCGACCTGCCCCCGTCCACCAGCCGGCGCGGGGGGATCCGCACCCGGCCGGCCCCGGGGCCGGCGCGGACCCGCCGGAGGGTGCCGCGACGAGCAGGGTCGCGTACGCCACCGCCGCGGCGCCCTGCGGCACCACGGCCCCGTCGGCGGGGTGCGCGATGCGGATGCCGGGCGGCCTTCGGTCGACCACGCACGTGCGGCGCGCCGTCAACAGCAGGTCGGTCGCGGTGATCTGGAACGTCCTGTCCCCGGCGGGCGCGGCCACGGTCACGGGGGGACGGCCCGATCCGGCGCGGGGCGGCGCCGTGCCGTCGCCGCCGCCCGCCGGCGCGGCGAGCGCCAGGACGACCGCGATGGCCTCGATACGCCACCGGCTCCCGGGTACGGTGGCTCGGCCGGCCCGAGCGGGTAGGTGGAGGTCGTCGGCCGAATGGAGATGGAGGAGCGATGAGAACGAGCCGTACCCCGTTGATGGTCCTGGCGGCGCTGGTCGCCGCTCTGAGCCTCGCGTTCCTCGCGGGGTGCGGTGACGACGACGACTCGGGCGAGGCGACGACGGAGGCCACCACCGCGGCGCCCGCCACCACCGCGGCTCCGGCGACCACCGCGGCTCCGGCGACCACCGAGGCCACGACCGAGGCCGTCGCCGGCGACGCCGCGGCGGGCGAGCAGTTCTTCGCCGCGACCTGCACGGGGTGCCACATGAACAACGGGCAGGACGCCGGGGGCGTCGGCCCGCAGCTCGCCGGTCAGGGCCTGACCGCCGACCAGGTGAGGACGACGGTGGAGAACGGCAAGGGCGCGATGCCGCCCGGCCTGGCCCAGGGCGAGGACCTGGACAACGTGGTCGCCTACGTCGAGAGCATCCAGTAGCGGAGGGATCGCGCGGGATCCCGGGCGCCTGGTCGCGCGGGATCCCCGCCGCCCTGCGGTCGCCCGGGGCGTGATAGCGGAGGAGGGACTCGAACCCCCGACACGCGGATTATGATTCCGCTGCTCTAACCAGCTGAGCTACTCCGCCGCGTGGCGACCGTCGGGCCGCGACGAGAGCCCAGTAGCGGATTCGAACCGCTGACCCCTTCCTTACCATGGAAGTGCTCTACCGGCTGAGCTAACTGGGCGAGGTGCCGGGGGAGTCTAGCGGACGTCCCCCGGCTCCCGAAGCGCTAGGCGCGGACCTTCTTCTCGCAGCCGCGCAGGACGTCCTTCGCGTCGAAGACGCACGTGTCGATGCCGGGGCCGCCGATCAGGCGGTCGCGACCGGGTCCGCCGACGAGGCGGTCCCGCCCGGGGCCGCCCATCAGCGTGTCGGCGCCGCCCTTGCCGAGGAGGGTGTCGTTGCCCGCGAGGCCGCGCAGCGTGTTCGCGCGCGCATTGCCGACGAGCCGGTCGCGGCCAGGCGACCCGGTGAACATCGTGCGCGGCCGGGGGCCTGCGCCGCCGGCGCCCGGGGCGGCGGGACCGGGGCCTGCGCCCGCGCCGGGCCCGGCACCTCCGCCGCCGGCACCCGCGGCGGGCTCCGCCGCGAGCGTGATGAGCCCCGAGTCGGGGATCAGGTCCCTCGACGCCGTGATCGGCTCGAACGGCCAGTCGCGACACGAGTTGGTCACGAACAGCTTGAGGGGCAGGCCGCCCATCGAGGCGACCACCGCCGGCGGCAGCACCACGTCCCCCGTGCCGGGCGTCACCGTGCCGGCCAGCGGGACCTCCCCGCCGGTTCCCGGCGGGGAGAACACGAAGTCGCTCGTGGTCGACACGGCCCAGACGAACCCGCGGTAGGACGAGGTGTCGTCCCGCGACGTCGCCGCGGCGGCCAGGAACTGAACGGACGGCTGCACCTCCGTCGCGGGGTAGCTGATCGTGTTGCAGACGGAGCTCGTGCGGGTCAGCGTGAGGCGGGTGGTGCCGTCGGCGGCGACGCTGGTGGTGAGCCCCGTGAGGTCGGGGCCGCAGGGACCGCCTGCGCAGTTGTCGCCGGCCGGGTCGGGGAACGTGGCGCCCTGGGCGACCGCGGTGCCGCACAGCGCGAGGGCCAGCGCGGCGAGGGAGGAGATCAGGAGTCGGGTCATGGCGCGACGGTAACCCCGCCGGTGCGCATCGACCCCCGCCGTTCGGATGGTCGGTCAGACCAGGTTCCGCTCCTTCGTGCGGCGGGCGCCTGCACCCGGCGTCCGGCCCGGCGCCCCTCAGCGGAATGCGGCGGCGAGACCCGGGTCGTTGAACTGGTCGTAGCCGCAGACCTTGCCCTCGCGGAACCGCCAGACGTAGACCCAGGAGCTCGTCGATTCCCGGCCCGTCGCGCGGGCGCGGAAGGTGACGTCGCCCATCGCGACGACGGTGTCACCCTGCGCCACGATCTCGTTCACCGGGTGCGCGCTCACCTCCACCGCGCCGCCCAGCGCGTCGAAGAACCCCGGCACGGCAGCCCTGCCGGAGTGGTCCCCGGCCCAGGGGACGACCGGGTCGAGATGGGCCACCCAGCGCACGTCGTCGGTGAGCTCGTCGAGGATGAACGGGATGTCCCCGCGCCCGAAGGCCGCGAAGAGCGCTTCGGCGCGCTGCGTGTTGTCCTGCTCGGTCATGTCGTGCGGCTCCTGGGTCCGGGGATCGGGGGCGTCAGCTCGGGAGGCCGGGGGGCCCGATGATCTCGATGCCGTACTCGGCGGCCAGGGTGACCATCGCATCCATGTCGGGCGCCGCGGCGGGAGGGGGCGGGATCTCCATCGCCCCGGCGGGCTCGCCCGCGGCCCGCATGAACCCCTCGAAGCCGGCGGGCTCGGTGACGAGCAGGAACCGCGCCCGCTCCGAGCTGACGAGGAACGTGTGGGGGATGCCCTTCGGCCCGAACACGAACGATCCCGCCGGGGCGACGCTGACCGTGCCGCCGACCCAGAAGGTCAGCTCGCCCTCGATCACGTAGAACCACTCGTCCTCACGCGTGTGGACGTGCAGCGGCGAGCCGGACCCCTTGCCGGCGAGCAGCTCGACCACGGCGACGGCGCCGCCGGTCGTCTGCGCCGTGGACTTCACGAGCGCGAGGGACTCGAACGCCCAGAGGGCCTCTCCCTCCCCGGGCCCGGCGACGATCGGGGCGACGCGGTCGGTGGTGCTCATCGGGTGCTCCTCCTCGGGTGGTGCGCCGAACGGACGCCCCCAGGTTCGCGCCGGCGCCCCGGTGCGGGCCATCCCCGGGCTCGGGGATATTCCGTGCAGCGCCCCGGGAGGCGATACTCCGGGGGTGTCCGGATCCAGCTGGCCCCTCGAGCGGCTCGAGGCGGAGATCGCCGTCCTCGGCGGCCGCGGGCTCTCCCGCGACGAGTACTTCCGGGAGCTCGCCCCGCGGCTGCGGCGCGTCGTCCCCAACGACGCCACCTGCTGGCACACGCTCGACCCGCACACCCGCCTGCTCACGAGCGACGAGCCGACCGAGCTCCTCGAGCGGGGTGTCTTCACCCCGGAGACGCTCCACCCCGCCGGCGAGCTGCTCATCCGCAGCGAGTACCTCGTCGACGACCACAATACGTTCGCCCAGCTCGCCACCCGGCGCACGCCGGTCGCGACCCTGGAGCAGGCGACCCGCGGCGACCCGTCGCGCAGCGCCCGCTACCGCGACCTCCTGGAGCCCTCCGGCATCCCCCACGAGCTCCGCGCGGCGTTCGTCATCCGGGGGCGCACGTGGGGCGCCGTGCACATCGCCCGGCACGCGGCGAGCGGACCGTTCGGGCAGCGGGACATCGACGCCCTGGCGCGGATCGCCGGGTCGATCGCGCAGGGTATCCGGGGGTCGCTGCGCTTCGACGCGGCCCGGCGCGCCTCGGGGGCCGAGGCCCCCGGGATGCTCGTGCTCGACGCGAACGACGAGGTGGAGCTCATCACCCCGCCCGCCCGGCCGCTCCTCGACTCCCTGGGTGGCGGGGCCCGGCAGATGGAGGAGGGGGGCCTCCCGAGCGCGGTCATCGCGCTGGCCTCGTTCCTGCGCAGCAGGGCATCGGCCGACGCCGCCGGCGGGAGCGTCGTGACGGTGCCGGGCCGCGAGGGATGGCTCACCCTGCACGGATCGCGGCCCGACCCGGTCGCGCGCCGCATCGCCATCGTGATCGAGCCCGCGTCGGGACCGCGCTCGGCGACGGTCCGTCTGGAGGCGCACGGGGCGACCCCGCGCGAGCGCGAGGTGGCCACCCTGCTCGCGCGCGGCCTCACGAACGCGGAGATCGCCGAGGTCCTGGTCCTCTCGCCCCACACCGTCGAGGACCACACCCGGAGCCTCTACGAGAAGCTGGGCGTCGGTTCCCGCCAGGAGCTCGTCGCCCGCGTCTTCATGGAGGAGTACCTGCCCGAGGTCATGCACGGGACGCCCCTCAGCTCGCACGGCCGCTTCGAGGTCGGCTAGGCCGACGCGTCCCGGTCGAGGGGACCAGGCGGGTCGCCTCCGGCGCGAAGGTCGCGCCGCCTAGACGAGGTTCCGCTCCTTCGCGGCGGCGAGCGCCTGCACCCGGTTGTGGGCGTCGAGCTTGGTGAACAGGGCGCGGGAGTGGCTCTTGACGGTGTTGGGGGACAGCCCGATCTCGTCGGCGATCTCCTGGGTGGTCAGGCCGCGCGCGATGAGCAGGAGCACCTCGTGCTCCCGGTCGGTGAGGGCGCCGTCGGGGGCGCCGTTGCCGCGTCTGGGGAGCATCGCGCCGGCGATGCGCGGGTCGATCACCGCCCGGCCGTGGACGACCTGCATCAGGGCGGCCAGCAGGTTCTGCTCGTTGACGTCCTTGAACAGGCAGGCCGTCGCGCCCGCCTTCAGGCACCCGCGCACCGCGAGCTCCTCCGGGTGGGCGGTGAGGATCACGATCGCCGTCTCCGGGTGGCGCTCCTTGATGCGCGTGCAGATGGTGGCGGCCGGGAGGTCCGGCAGCCGCAGGTCCAGCAGCAGCGCGTCCGGGCGGTACTGCTCGCAGCGGAGGATCGCCTCGGCGCCGGTGCGCGCCTCGCCGACCAGCTCGAAGAAGCGGCTGCCCGACAGCAGCAGCCGCATCCCGCTGAGCACGATGGGGTGGTCGTCGGCCACCACCACCGTGTGGGCCTTGCGGCCGCCGCTCACGCCAGCGGGATGCGCGCGCGCATCGTCGAGCCCGTGTCCTCGCTCCGCCGCAGGCGCGCCTCCCCGCCCACCCGTGCGATCTCCTCCCGCAGGATCCCCAGCCCCAGCCCGGAGCCGCCGGTGGGCGGGCCGCCCTGCACCCCGGCGCCGTCGTCCTGGATCACCAGCTCCACCGACTCGGCGGAGAACGCGAGGGTCAGCACCACCTCCGTCGCGCCGGCGTGGCGCTCCACGTTCCGCAGCCCCTCCTGCGCCACGCTCACCAGCAGCGCCTCCCTCCCGCCGTCCAGCTCACCCGGCTCGCCGAGGACCAGGAGGTGGGCGGGGACGCCGGTGCGCTGGGTGAAGGCCGCGACGTCCTCCCGCAGCTTCACCGCGATCGCGCCGCCCGGCGCCGCGGGGCGGTCGAGGGAGCGCAGGGTGGCCCGGAACGCCGCCGAGGCGCCCGCGATCTGCTGCTCCAGGCCGGAGAGGTGGGTCACCAGGTCGGCGCCGCCCGACCGGGCGCTCGCCCGCGCCTTCTGGGCGGTCATGCCGATCGTGAAGAGCCGCTGGCCGAACTCGTCGTGGAGGGCCCGCGCCAGGCGGCGCCGCTCGCGGTTGGCGGCGACCTCCTCCACCCGGGCGCGGTCCCGGGCCGCGGCGAGCGCGGCGCCCGCGTACGTGCAGACCCGGCCCAGCGCCTCCATGACCCCGTCACCGAAGACCCCGTCGCGGCGCAGGCCGCAGTGCAGCACCCCGCGCACCTCGCCGCCGAACGACACGGGCACGCCGATGAGCGCCCCCAGCCCCTCCTCGTCGCCCACGAGCGCGGCGAGGGCGGCGTCGCATCCCTCGAGCGGCAGGCGGGCGCCGGTGATGTGGCGGCCCCGGTTGCCGAGCACCGCCTTCATCTCGAGCCGGTCGAAGCAGTGGTGCAGGTGGCAGGGCTGCGGGTGGGCGCATCCCGTGGCGCGCAGGGAGAAGCCGACCACGTCGACCGCGACCAGCCGGCTGGTCTCCGACACCGCGGCCCACGCGATCCGCGACGCCACCAGCTGACGGAACAGCCGCTGCCCCGCGGCGTCGGCGCGCCTCAGCAGGTTGATGTCCGCCGCCCGCGGACCGTCGTCCGCGACGGACCGCGCCGCGCCCCGTGTCTGCACCGCTCCCCCCGGGCCGATGGCTGGCACCGAGCATACGGCGGCGCGGCCGCCGTGCGTCGCAATTCACACGAACGGGTGAGGCCGCTCCGCGCCAGGCGGCGGTTCGCGCCCCCGCCCCGATCGGCACCGCTGAGCGGTTCCCGCCCCGCCGGTCGCCCCGCGCCCCCGCCGCCGCCCGCGATTCGCCGTTGCCGGGCCCCGGACGGGTCCGGATCATCGCTGGCGACGGCTCCGACGAGAGGGGGGTTCATGCCAGAGACGATGCGGGCGGCCGTGTTCAAGGACGTCAGGGACATCCACATCGAGGAGGTCCCGGTCCCGAAGTGCGGTCCGACCGACGCGATCGTGAAGATCACCACCACCACGATCTGCGGCACCGACTCCCACATCTGGCGCGGCGAGTACCCGGTCGCGCCGGGGCGGGTGGTCGGCCATGAGCCCGCCGGGGTCGTCCACGAGGTGGGCGAGGCGGTCACCGGATACGAGGTGGGCGACCGGGTCGTGGTCGGAGCGATCACCCCGTGCGGCACCTGCTACTTCTGCCAGGCGGGCGACTTCTCGCAGTGCGCCGGCTACGAGGACCAGTGGGGGATCATCGGCGGCTGGCGGCTCGGCAACTCCATGGACGGGGTGCAGGCCGAGTACTTCCGGGTGCCCTACGCCCAGGCCAACCTGGCGAAGATCCCGGAGGGGCTGTCCGACGAGGAGGTCCTGTTCGTCACCGACATCGCCACCACCGGCATCTCGGCGGTCGAGACCGCCGACGTCCAGCTGGGCGACTCGGTGGTGGTGTTCGCGCAGGGCCCGATCGGCCTGTGCGCGACCGCCGGCGCGCGGCTGCGCGGCGCGGGGCTGGTGATCGGCGTCGACTCGAACGCGAAGCGGCTCGAGATGGCCCGGGAGATGGGCGCCGACGTCGTGATCGACTACACCCAGGAGGACCCGATCGCCAAGATCAAGGCCCTCACCGAGGGCCGCGGCGCGGACGTGGCGATCGAGGCTCTCGGCATCCAGGAGACGTTCGAGAACTGCCTGAAGGCCGTGCGGCCGGCGGGCATGGTCTCGTCCCTCGGCGTGTACGGCGACAAGGTCACGATCCCGCTGGAGCCGTTCATCTACGGCATCGGCGACATCGACATCCGCACCACGCTGTGCCCCGGCGGGAAGAAGCGGCTGATGAACCTGATGGCCCTCGTGAAGAACGGGCGCCTCGACCTGCAGCAGCTCATCACCCACCGGTTCGCCCTCGACGACATCGAGGACGCCTACCAGCTCTTCTCCAACCAGGAGGACGGCGTCATCAAGGTGGCGGTCACCCCGTGAGCCCGCGCGCCGGGGCGGCGGCGCCGGTCCGCCGCCCCGGCCGCGGGGATCGGTGAGGTCCACCTCTTTCTCTCCCCGCGGCGGGGTCGTATCCTGCCGCGGCGGCCCTTCCCGACCACATCAGCGCCGGATTGCGCGGCGGCGAGGCCCAGAGCGGTGGGAGGTCCGTCTACCGCCTGGAGGGGGAGATCGACATGAGCGCCGCCGAGGCGCTCCTGGTGCGCACCACCGAGCTCGCCGCCGCGCACGACGGCGACCTGGTGCTCGACCTGGCGGCGATCACGTTCATCGACTCCGGCGGCATGCGGGCGCTGCTCATCGTGCGCGAGAACCTCGCGGCGGCCGGCCGCGCCCTCCGGCTCGCGAACGTCACGCCCGAGGTGAAGCGCCTGCTCGACCTGGTGGGCCTCACGGGCGTCCTCAGCGGGGACGAGCCGCCCGCCTGACGGCGACCGCGACCCGGGAGGCCGCATGCCGCGCTTCGAGAACCGCACCGCCGTCGTCACCGGCGCCACCAAGGGGCTGGGGCGCGACACCGCGCTGCTGATGGCGGCCGAGGGCGGCCGCGTGGTCGGCATCGGGCGCGACGCGGAGGACGGGGCGTCGCTGGAGGCGGCATCCCGGGACCTGCCGGGCGAGGTGGTGTTCCTGGCGGGCGACGTGCGCGACGAGGAGTGCCACGAGCGGGCCGTCGCGCTGTGCGGGGAGCGCTTCGGCGGCCTCGACGCCTACGTCAACAACGCGGGGATCCTCGGGCCGGAGGGGCCGCTCCACGAGACGTCCCTCGACGACTGGGAGGAGGTCAACGCCGTCAACATGCGCGGCAGCTTCCTGGGGTGCCGTGCCGCGATCCGGGCGATGCGCGTGGCCGGCGGCGGTGCGATCGTGAACGTGGGCTCGATCCTCTCGATCTCGGCCGACCCGTTCCTGTCGTCGTACACCGCGACCAAGCACGGCGTCCTGGGCCTCACGCGCGCCATCGCGGTCGACTACGCGACCGACGGCATCCGCTGCAACTGCGTGCTGCCGGGCGACATGGAGACGCCGATGATCGTCGAGTACTTCGCGGCCAGCGAGGACCCGGAGGCGACCCGGGCGGAGATGGAGGCGTCCTACCCCATCAGGCGCATCGCCCGCCCCGAGGAGGTGGCGCGCGCGGTGCTCTTCCTCGCGTCAGAGGACGCGTCGTACGTGACCGGCGCCGAGCTGCTGGTCGACGGCGGCCTCTGCGCCAAGGCGTACTGACGGGGCGCGCCCCGTCCCAGACGGCCGGGGCACCGCGAAGTGGGGGGAGGAGGGTTCGAACCTCCGTAGGCGTAGCCGGCGGTTTTACAGACCGCTCCCTTTGACCACTCGGGCATCCCCCCGGGGTCGAAGCGCCGGGAAGGGTAGCAGCCGCCCGAGGGCCCGCGGAGGGGTGCTCAGGCCTCCGCGCCGGCCTGCGCCGCGTCGGCCGGCTCGAACCGGTATCCCACCCCGTACAGGGTCTGCACGTAGCTGCGGTCCGGCTGCGCCGCGGCCAGCTTCTGCCGCACCTTCCGCACGAACACGTCGACGGAGCGGTCGCCGCGCATCATCTCGTAGCCCCACACCTCGCGGTACACGCGCTCCCGCGCCAGCGGCTTGCCCTGGGCGCGGGCGAGGGCGTACAGCACGTCGAACTCGCGCGGCGTCAGCCCCACCGACGCGCCGTCGACGAACGCCTGCACCTGCTCCGGGTCGATGCGCAGGCCGTCCGCCTCGATCGGCTCGTCGCCGTCGGGTCGCCGGTGCGACTCGACCCGCCTCAGGTGCGCCTGCACCCGCGCCAGCAGCTCCTTCATGGAGAAGGGCTTGGTGACGTAGTCGTCGGCGCCCATCTCCAGCCCGTGGACGCGGTCGAACTCGCTGGTGCGGGCGCTGCAGACGATCACCGGCACCCGCGAGTCCTCGCGACGCAGCTCCTCGGTGACCCGCCACCCGTCCATCTGGGGGAGCATCAGGTCCAGGATCACCAGGTCGGGGCGCTGCTGGCGGAACAGGCGCAGCGCCTGCGCGCCGTCCCCGGCCCGGAGCGTGCGGTACCCGGCCCGGTCGAGCGAGTAGGCGACCGAGTCGGCGATCGCCTCGTCGTCCTCGACGATCAGGACGGTCTGTCGCGCGGCCACGGGGCGATTCTAGATGAGCCTCGGCCCGCCGCGTCCCGGCCCGCTCGGGGCGGGCGGTATCGTCCCCGTGTGACGGCCAAGGGGGCACTGTCGTGACGGGAGCGGTGCTTGGGGACCGCTACCAGCTCGATCATCTGATCGGCCGCGGCGGCATGGCCGCCGTCTGGAGCGCCACCGACACCGTCCTCGGGCGGCCCGTCGCGATCAAGCGCCTCCACCCCGGGATGCTCGCCGACGAGGAGCACGCGGAGCGGTTCCGCCGCGAGGCCCTCCTGGTGGCGCGCCTCTCGCACCCCAACCTGGTGCGCCTGCTCGACCGCGGCGAGGACCCCGAGGGGCCGTACCTGGTGATGGAGCTCGTCGAGGGGGAGAACCTGAAGAGCCGCCTCCGCCGCGACGGGGCGCTCGAGCCGGACGAGGCGGCGCGCATCTGCGGCTGCGTCGCCGAGGCCCTCGGCTACGCGCACGGCCAGGGCGTCGTCCACCGCGACATCAAGGCCCAGAACGTGCTCCTCACCCGGGACGGCGAGGTCAAGCTCGCCGACTTCGGCATCGCCCGCGTGATCGAGGCGGAGGACGGCGAGGGCCTCACCCGCACCGACATGCTCCTGGGGAGCGCCGACTACCTCTCACCGGAGCAGGCGGACGGGCGCCAGGTCGACCACCGCGCCGACATCTACTCCCTCGGGGTCCTGCTGTACGAGTGCCTGACGGGGACGCTCCCCTTCAAGGGGGAGGGCTTCGTCGCCGTCGCGATGAAGCACTGCTCGGAGCCCCTGCCCGACCCGCGGACCGCCCGGCGGGACGTGCCCGACCACCTGGCCGCCGTCGCGATGCACGCGGCGGCGAAGGAGCCGGACGACCGCTTCCCCGACGCCGCGGCGATGGCGGCGGCGCTCGACGGCCGGCCCGGCGGCACCGCCGTGTTCACGATGCCGCCGCTGCCGCCGGAGGGCGATGAGGGCGACACCGCCCGGCGGCCCCGCCGCCGCCGCCGGCGGGTCCTGGCATGGGCTCTGGCGCTGGTGGTGGCCGCCGCGGTCGGCGTGGCGGCGTTCGCCTACTTCGAGACGGTGGGCGGCGACGAGCCGCCGCCCGTGCCCGCCGCGGTCCCGCTCACCCTGTCGGCGGTCCGCGACTACGACCCGCAGGGCGACGACGGGCAGGAGCAGCCGGGACTGCGCGGCTACGCGTATGACGTCGACCCCACCACCGGCCAGCCGAAC
>DASSBX010000041.1:0-4677 GCA_035698305.1 Miltoncostaeaceae bacterium
CGGCCACCTCGCGGCGCTGGCGGCCGACGACGCGATCGCCGCCGTGGTGATCATCGGCGGCGAGAAGGCGTTCGCGGCCGGCGCGGACGTCGAGGACCTGCCCCCTCCCGCCGAGGCCCCGGCGTTCGTGCAGACGTGGCGCTGCGTGCTCGACTTCCCCAAGCCGATCGTCGCCGCCGTCGGCGGCCACTGCCTCGGCGGCGGGTTCGAGGTGGCGCTGATGTGCGACATCGTCATCGCCGCCGACACGGCGCGCTTCGGGCTGCCGGAGACCGGCCTCGGGCTGCTGCCGGGCGCCGGGGGCACCCAGCTGCTGCCCCGCACCGTGGGGCGCTCCCTGGCGGCCGAGGTCATCCTGGCCGGCCGCGTCCTCACGGCCGACGAGGCGCTGGCGCACGGGGTGGCGAGCCGGGTGGTCCCGGCCCCGGGGCTCGAGGAGGCCGCCGTCGGCGTGGCGACGGCGATCGCCGCGAAGGGCCCGGTCGCGACCCGGCACGCCAAGGCGGCCCTCCAGGCCGCCCGGGCGCTCCCGCTGGCGGACGGGCTCGCGCAGGAGTGCGACTCGTTCGCGACGCTGCTCGCGACGGAGGACTGGAACGAAGGCCGAGCGGCGCTCGCCGAGCGGCGTCCGGCGAGCTTCAGCGGGAGGTAGGCGTGGGAGACGAGATCAGCCGCATCGGCGTGGTGGGCGCGGGTGTCATGGGCAGCGAGATCGCCTTCGCGGCCGCCCAGGCGGGCGTCGGGGTGGCCCTGCGCGACGTGGAGCGCTCCCTGATCGACAAGGGGATCGCCCACGTCCGCGCGATCGCCGACCGGCGCGTCGCGCGCGGCCGCATGACGGAGGAGGAGGCCGCGGCGATCGTCGCCCGCGTGGCGCCCGCCGAGGCCGAGTCCGACCTGGCCGGGTGCGGGCTCGTGGTGGAGGCCGTCACCGAGGTGATGGACGTGAAGCTGGCCGTGTTCGCCGCCCTCGACGCGGCGACCCCGCCCGGCACGCTCCTCGCGTCCAACACCTCGGGCCTGTCGATCAGCGAGCTCGGCCGGGCGACGTCGCGTCCCGACCGGGTGCTCGGGCTCCACTTCTTCAACCCCGCCAGCACGATGAAGCTGGTGGAGGTCATCCGGGGCGACGCCACGTCCGATGCGACCGCGCAGGCCGGCGCCGACCTGGTGCGCCGCATCGGGAAGACGCCGGTCGCCGTGGCCGAGTGCCCCGGCTTCCTCGTCAACCGGGTCCTCGTCCGCGCGCTCTGCGAGTCGTACCGGTGCGCCGCGCAGACGGGCGCCGACCTCTCGGCCGCCGACGCGGCGGTCGTCGAGGCCGGGCCCGCGCCCATGGGGCCGTTCGCGCTCGGCGACCTCATCGGCCTGGACACCCTGCTCCACGTGCAGAACGACCTGGTCGCCGCCTACGGCGACCGCTTCGGCGACGGCGGCCTGATGGCGGGGCACGTCGCCGCCGGACGGCTGGGCGCGAAGTCCGGGGAGGGCTTCTTCGCGGGGCGGCCCCCCGAGGGGGCGACGGCCGACGCGGAGGGCCGCGAGGTGGCCGCCCGCTATTACGAGGGCGCGCGCGACGAGGCGCGGCGCTGCCTGGACGAGGGCGTCGCCTCGGCCGACGACCTGGTGCTCGCGATGCAGCTCGGCGCCGGCTGGTCAGGGGGCCCGCTGCCCTGATCGCGGCGGGTGCCCGGCGCCCGCACCAACCAACCGTTTGGTGGAAAAACCGCGGGGCCCGTGAGAGGATCGGGCCGTCCGCACCCGCGCGAGGAGGGTCAGCCCCGCCATGAAGTTCGGTCTGCTCCACCGGCCACAGGATCCGCCCGCGGCAGAGAACCTCAGCCGGCGCTGGAGCGAGATCCTCGACTCGTCCGTGCTCGCCGAGCAGGTGGGCTTCGACGGCCTGTTCGTGCCCGAGCACCACATGATGCCGGACGGCTACCTGCCCGCCCCGCTCGTGGCCTGCGCGGCGATCGCGGCGCGCACGTCGCGGGTGGACGTGGGCACCACGGTCTTCCTGCTCCCGTTCTACAACCCGGTCCAGGTGGCCGAGCAGGCGGCGATGGTCGACATCATCTCCGGCGGGCGCATGGTGCTCGGCTGCGGCATCGGGAACTTCGAGCCGGAGTTCGAGCTCTACGGGCTCCACAAGAAGGGCCAGGGCAAGCGGTTCGAGGAGGGCATCGAGTTGGTCCAGCGCGCCTGGGCGGGCGAGGACCTCGACTTCAAGGGCGTGAACTTCACGGCCAAGGGGCGCATCAGCCCGGTGCCGCTCGACGCCAAGCTGTGGCTGGGCGCGATGTCCGAGATCGGGGTGCGCCGGGCGGCGAGGTTCGGCTGCCCGTGGCCGACCGACCCGCTCCACAACATGGCCGTCATGACCGAGTGGGCCGAGGTCTACCGCGCCGCGGGCGAGGAGTTCGGGACCTCCGACAAGCTGTCGATCGCGCTCCTGCGCGACGGGTGGGTGGCCGACGACCTCGACGCCGTCGAGCGCGACTGGTGGCCCCACATCCGCTCGGAGCACTGGTTCTACTTCTCCCAGATCCCCCGCTGGGTCCTCGACCGCGAGCCGTTCCTGGAGGGGATCGAGAAGGAGGAGGACTTCGCGTTCGACTCGCACCGCCAGGACCGGCTCGTGGTGGGGAGCCCGGAGGACTGCATCGCCAGCATCCGGGCATACGAGGAGGCGGTGGGCAACGACTACCTGATCATGAGCTTCCGCGTGGCGGCGGGTCCGAGCCACGAGAAGGAGCTCGAGTGCATCGAGCGGTTCGGCAAGGAGGTCATCGCGCCCTACCGCGAGCGGTATGGCGGATAGCCGCCCGGAGATCCCCCCCGAGAGCGGGATCGTCGCGATCCCGCTCCCCACGCCCTTCGCCGTCGGGCGCGTCAACTGCTACCTGATCGACGACGACCCGCTCACGCTCGTCGACCCGGGCCCCCGGTCCGTCGCGGCCCTCGACGAGCTCGAGTCGGCCCTGGCCGCGCGCGGCCGCGCCCTGGAGGACGTCGGGCTGATCCTCGTGACCCACCAGCACCTGGACCACAGCGGGATGGCCGGCGCGCTGGCCGAGCGGACCGGCGCCGAGCTGGCCTGCCTGGCGCCGCTGGCCGACATGCTCGTCGACGTGGAGGCGTCGCTCGCCGCGGACGACGACTACCAGGTCGGCGTGATGCTCCGGAACGGGGTGCCCGAGGAGACGGCCCTGACGCTCCGCGACATCACCGCGTCGTTCCGGCGCTTCGCCGCGCCGGCGCGGGCGACCCGGCGCCTGGCGGACGGCGACGTGGTCTCCCTGGGGTCCGGGCGCACGCTGCGGACGATCCACGTGCCCGGCCACAGCCCCACGGACACGATCTTCCTGGACGAGGGGTGGCGCATCGCGATCGCCGGCGACCACCTGATCGCCCGGATCTCGTCCAACCCCGTCATCCACCGCCCGATCGCGGGGCCGGTCGACCCGGCGCACCGCGTCCCGGTGCTGGCCACGTACCTCGACTCGCTGCGGCGCACCCGCGCGCTCGACCTGTCGCTCGTCGTCTCCGGCCACGGGAGGCCGATCGACGACCACCGGGCGCTCATCGACCAGCGCATCGCCCACCACGAGACGCGCAAGGAGGAGATCGCGGAGCTGATCACCCGCCAGCCCCGCACGGCCCACGCGATCGCCCGCGAGATCTGGGGGGACATCGCGCTGCGCGAAGCGTTCCTGACGCTGTCGGAGGTGCTGGGCCACACCGACCTGCTCGTCGCCGAGGGGCGGGTGCGGGAGCACGAGGAGGGCGGCGTCGCCGTCTTCTCGCCGGCCTGACGGGCGGGCACGGGGCACACACGCGAGACGCGGAGGTGACGAGGGTGCGGCGCATCTACACGGAGCAGGAGCTGGACGTGCTCGCGACGCCGCGGTCGATCCTGCTCGAGCGGGCCGTGGCGGCCCGCGACGCGGAGGCCGTGAGCGCGGTCCAGGCCGAGATGGACATCGAGTGCCTGGCGATCTACGACGCCTACATGAACTGGATGGGCGTCCTCCAGACCTTCATCCTGCAGCGCACCTCCGACGGGACGCACGACCAGGCGCTGCTGTGGTCGGCCGGGGAGGCGGCGCGGCCGTTCGTGGAGCGGCTGCGGGGGGCGGGGGCCGCCGCGTGGGCCCGGTGGCTGGCCTCGCGCCTGCGCTCCTCCGGCAGCACGTTCTCGGTGGAGCAGGACGACGTGCGCATCCGCTTCCGCTGCGACCTCTGGGGGCCGCTGCGCCAGTGGCGTGCGCCTGCCGACTGGCAGGCCGCCGAGCCCCGCCACCGCGAGGGCGACCGGATCGTCTACCCCGCGTACGGCCACTACGCCTCGTCGGCGGCCTTCCAGGAGCTGCGCGGCGCCCGGCCCCTGACGCACGGGCGCGAGACCCTGCCGTCGCTCATCGCGGCGGAGATCCTGTTCCTCGAGATCGTCCCGACCGAGCTGTTCGGCCACCCGCTCGCCGTGATCGAGCTGGGCGCGACGCTCGACGACCCGGTCCATCTCGACGTCTACACCGACCCGGGTGCCATACCGGCCGAGGCGTACGCGCGCTTCGGCATGGCCAAGCCGGCCGCCGAGGCCCTCGCCGGCGGCCCGTCGCGGCCCCTCTCCGACGAGGAGATGCGCCGGATGGGCATGCCGCTGTCGCTCCAGGT
>DASSBX010000042.1:0-10743 GCA_035698305.1 Miltoncostaeaceae bacterium
GCAGCTCGCACTCCTGCCGCCTGCCGAGCAGCGGAGCGCCGACGTCACCCGTGAGCACCCCTCGAACCTAGAACCGGGCGCGGCCCCCTGACAACCGGCGACCACCGCCCCGGCGTGGGCCGAGCGTCAGGAGCGGCGTCCCCGCGGCCCGCGGGTCCGGGTCAGACGCCGTCGGCGCGGTACTGCCAGGCGAAGAGCTCCACCCCGATCAGGCGGGCGAGCAGCGAGCGCGCGAACGTGGCCGACTCCTCGTCGCTGACGGTCAGGCGCACCCCCTGGGGCTCGACCCGCACGCCGTCCCGCCCGGCGGCGACGCTCCGCGCCACGTCCGGCGGCAGCATGACCAGCACCTCCCCGGCGGCGCGCGCCTCCGCGACGGGGACGCCCGCGTGCCACGCGGTCCACCCGGAGGGCTCCTCGGTGACCGACACGCTCGGCTGGAGGGCGATCCAGCGGCGGAGGGCGTCGAGCGCCGTGACGCCGCCGCCGGAATGGGAGAACGCGCTCATGCCTCCGCTGCTCCTTCCTGGGGTCCACCCCGAGAGACCGGGCGGGGCCCCCCATCCGTGACAGGCGCGGGTGACGACCCCGCCCGTGGGTGCGTCGCCGGGCGCATCAGAGGGCGATCTGGAGCATGCGGACGCCCGGGAGCCCGAGGCACATCCGCCCGTCCCCCTCGGCGATCGTCACCATGGCGGCGTCGCACCGGCCGCAGCGCATGACGATCCCCGCGCCGCGGAAGACGCGCAGCGCCCCGACCGGCCCCGCCGCCCCGCACTCGCCGCAGGTGGCGGTGGCGGTGGTCATCTCGACGGCGAACACCTCGCGGAGCAGCCCGGCGACGGCGTTGCCGTCCAGCATGTACGCGTCCACGTCAGCCTCCCGTCGGTCCGAAGCGTTCCGTCCTGATCGCCCCCGGGTCGTGCCCCAGCCCCACGAGCCCCTCGGCGACGGCCTCCACGAACGGCGTGGGGCCGCAGACGTAGACCAGGGGCCGCGCGGCCGGCGGGGGCCCGACCTCGGCGAGCATCTCAGCGTCCACCCTCCGCGCATAGCCGGTCCACCCGGGCGGTCGGGTTCGCGTCAGCGTGTGCACCACCCGGAGGCCGTCGCCGGCGAGCCGCGCCAGCTCGTCGCGGTAGATGACGTCGTCCCAGCCGCGCCATGACGCCAGCAGCCGCGTCTCGACGTGATCGGCGGCCGCGCGGCGCGCGCGGAGCATCGCCATCAACG
The DNA here is from genome assembly GCA_035698305.1 of Miltoncostaeaceae bacterium. GTDB lineage: Bacteria > Actinomycetota > Thermoleophilia > Miltoncostaeales > Miltoncostaeaceae > Miltoncostaea. The sequence goes on from DASSBX010000042.1 coordinate 1,234, forward strand.
GCACGATGCCGGACCCGCCCGCCACCAGCAGCAGCGGGCCGCCCAGGGCCGGCTCCCAGACGAACCAGCCGCCCACGGGGCCGCGTACCTCCAGCTGGTCGCCGGCCCGCACCCCGTCGGTGAGGTACGGCGAGACCTCGCCGTCGTCGAGGCGCTCCACCGTCAGATCCAGGCGGGTGCCGTCGCCGACCGAGGCGATCGAGTACCCGCGCTGCGCCTGGTAGCCGTCGTCGGCGGTGAGCCGCACGTCGACGTGCTGGCCGGGCAGGTGTCCGGGCCAGCCGGGGACGTCGAGCGTGATCGTCGCGGTGCGGGGCGTCTCGCGGACGACCGAGACGACGTCCGCGACCCGCCAGCTCAGTCGCCCTGGTAGCGCTGCTCGCGCCACGGGTCACCCCGGTCGTGGTAGCCGTACCGCTCCCAGAACCCCGGCTCGTCCTCCTCGAGGAGTCGCAGGCCCCGCACCCACTTGGCGCTCTTCCAGAAGTACAGGTGGGGCACCAGCAGCCGCGCCGGGCCGCCGTGCTCGGGGGCGAGCGGCTGGCCGTCGTAGGCGTACGCCACCCACGCCCGGCCGCCGGTGACGTCGGCCCGCGGGAGGTTCGTGGTGTAGCCGCCGTCGCAGAAGGCCGAGATGAACCCGGCGGACGCGCCGGCGCCGTCGAGGAGCACGTCGACGGACACGCCGCGCCAGACGGTGTCGAGCTTCGACCACTTCGTGACGCAGTGGATGTCGACCGTCACCTCCTCGCTGGGCAGCGCGAGGAACTCCTCCCACGTCCACCGGCGCGGCTCGTCCGCCTCGCCGACGATCGAGAAGTCCCACTGGTCGAGCGGCGTGTGCGGCGTCGGGCCCGCCGACAGCACCGGGAAGTCGAGGGTCACGTACTGGCCGGGCGGCACGCGGCCGTCGGGCCCGCGGTCGCGGCGGCCGCTGAAGCCGCGGGAGATGAGCGGTGACATGGGTTCTCCTTCGGTGTCGGTGTCGTTCCCCGCACGCGTTGTCCGCGACGGAGCACCGGACGGACCGCCGGCATGTCGCGGCGCCGACAGCGCGTTCAGTCTGCCGGACGAGGGCGGCGCAGTGGATGCCCACGCGGCCGTCCCACCTGGGTGACCGGGCCGCGGGCGGCCTGGCGGCGCAACGGGGGGGTCCCCGTGCCCGGGGCGGGGCGGCCCGGCGACGGGCGCGTCCACTGGGTCTCCTTCCGGTACGACCGACGCCCGGGTGGCGTCGTGATGGGCGGAGCCTCGCCCGAGCGGCCCCAGGTCGCGCCAGTCGAGACCCTGGTGTGGTCACGGGCCGCCCCCCGGGGGGGCACCCGCGGGTCAGCGGCCGGTGGCGGCCCCCTGCCGTCCCGCGAGGGGGTGCAGCGGCTCGCGGATGAACGCCGTTCCGTCGTCGTTCACGCGCACGACACCCCCCCAGCGGGTGCCGTCCTCGAACACGAGGGTGCAGTCGTAGAGGGTGAGCGCCTCCGCCGCGATCCGCTCGCCCTCCCGGCATCCGTTCGATGCGACCGGCGACCCGTCTTCGTCCACCAGGCCGCGGTCGGTCACCAGGTCCTCGGTCGCCAGCCGGAGGTGGCGGTTCCACGCCTCGACCGCCGCGTCCCGCGGCGAGTCGGGGGTGGTGCAGCCGGAGAGGGCGAGCGCGACGAGGGCGACGGCTGCGGTCGCGACGGCCACGCGCGCGAGGTGGGCGGGCGGCGGCATGGGCGGAATCTAGTCGGGCCGCCCCCGCCCGCGGTGATCGCCGGGGCTACCTCCGCACGACGAGGCGCAGCACCCTCACGGCGGCCCGGCGTCCCGATTCGATGACCTGGACGCGCACCAGGAACGTGCCGCGACGGTTGAACCCCAGGGCCACCGGGATCCGCCGGCCCGACACCCGCCCCTGCGCGATCGTCGCGTACGACACGCCGCGCCGCAGCTGCACGCGCATCAGCGCGCCCCGCACCCGCCGGTTCAGCGCCACCCGGATCACCGTCCGCTCCCGCGCCCTGAGCTTCCGGGGGACCGTGACGGCGACCTTCAGCCGCGTCCTCGCGACGCGCCCGGACGTCTTCGCCGGGGTCTTCGCCGCCGCCGCGCCGCGGATGCCGACGGTCACGCCGGACGTGGTGCCCGTGATCCCCGGCGTCCCCTGCGACCCGCCCTGGCCGGTGGGGGTCTGCGGGGAGGGCGGGGCGGTGACGGTCACCTGCCGCCGCACCGTCGCGGCGTTGCCGGCGGCGTCCACCACCCCCACCGTCACCGGGTAGGAGCCGGGCGCCCCGTACGCGTGGGTCACGGCGAGGCCGCTGCCCGTCGCGCCGTCCCCGAAGTCCCAGGTGACGGACCCGATGGCCGACCACCGGTCGGACGGCGCGGTCATCGACATCGCCACCGCACGGTTCGCGATCGCCGTCGCCGGGATCGTCGTGGCCCCCGGGGAGGGGGGCGTCACGTCGTGGACGGTGAACGCGATGCTGCTGTTGCCGTTCTCGGTGCGGTTCCACACCACCACCGCGTCGCCGTCGGGGCTGAACGCGACCCCCGGCTCGGAGCCGCCCGAGGGCGGGGTGTTGAGCTGGTGCGCGGGCGTCCAGTCGCCGCCCTGGGGGCGGATCGACGCCTCGGCGATGGCCCCGCCGGCGCTGTACCGGGTCCAGGCCGCGACCGCGTCGCCCCTCTCGTCGAGCGTGACCGTGGGCGACGCCGCTCCGTCGCCGCTCAGCGTCTTCGGTGCCGACCAGGTGCCCCCGACCGGCTTCACGGCGGCGTTCGTGCGCCCGTATTCCACCCAGACGACGATCGGCTTGCCGCCACGGTCGACGGTCAGCGCGAACATGTCGTTCGAGCCGCTCCCGCCACCACCGGCGACGGTGGAGATCGGCGTTCGCGCCGGCCACGTGGTGCTCCCCCAACCCGCCTGCGCGACATAGATGTCGTCGCCGGCCAGCCACGCCACGGTGGCCGTGCCGTTCCCATCGATGCCGACCTGGACGCGCCCGATCGTGCCGACGCCGCTGACGAGCGTGGGCGCGCTCCACGGCCCGCCGACCGGCCGCCATGACGCGTAGACCTGGCTGGCCCCGTCGAAGCTCTGGCTCCAGACGGCCACCGCCCGGCCGGATGGTTCGATCGCGACGTCCGCCGCCTGGACGGACGGCTGATCCCCGGGATCCGCGCGGACCACCATCGGGGTCGGGGCATCCCAGGCGCCGCCCGGGAGACGGACGCGCGCCACGGCTGCGCCATCGACGAAGCCCCAATCGTTCTGAGGGAAGGCCACGATCGCCTTGCCATCCGGATCCATGCCGAGTCCGTACGACCCGACCCAGACCGGCATCGACAGAGTCTGGGCCTGGGTCCAGGCGCCGTTCGCCCGCCGGGTCGAGCCGTAGAGGAACGACCCCGACATCGTCCCGTAGACCCAGGTGGCGACCGCGTTGCCGCGAGCGTCCAACGCGAGGTCCGTGTCGCTCACGCGCCAATCGTCGTAGCCGGGGACCGTCTGCACGGGTCGCCAGGCCGTCGACCCGGGGTCGAGGGTCGCCGACTGCATGACCCCGCTGTTGAAGTAGGGGCGCGCCCACACCGCGAGGGCGGACCCGTCGCCCGCGAAGGCGACCTTCGGCTCGCGCAGGCCCGGCACCGCCGGGGGGAAGACGTCGCGAGGGGGCGTCCAGTCGGCGGCGACGCCGCCGGCGGGGAGGGCGAGGGCGGCGGCGGCGATGCCGACCGCGAGGCGGCGGACGGATGGCATGTCAGGGACTCCCGGGGCGGAGGAAGGGGGCGAGGGTACGTCTCCCCGGCCGCCGCACGCACCCCCCGCACGGGGGGATCTCCGCCCGGCGCCGGCGGTTAGGGTGCGCCGGTGAGCGAGCCGTTCGAGGAGATGTACGCCCGCGCCGGCCGCGACCTCGCCGCCCTGCCGTGGGCGAACCTCGCGCCCGACCGGCACCTCGTCGCGTGGCTCGACGGCCCCGACGCTCCGCCACCCGGCCGGGCGATCGTGGTGGGGTGCGGCCTCGGCGACGACGCCGAGGAGCTCGCCCGGCGCGCGCACCGCGTCACCGCCTTCGACGTGTCACCCACCGCCATCGAGCGGTGCCGTGAGCGGTTCCCCGGCACGGCGGTGGAGTACCTCGTCGCCGACGTCCTCGACCTCCCGCCCGGGTGGACGGGCGCGTGGGACGTCGTGGTCGAGAACCGGACCATCCAGTCCCTCGAGCCGATGCACTGGCCCCAGGCGATGGCCGCGATCGCCGCCCTGCCCGCCCCCGGCGGCGTCGCGTTCGTCCGCCTCTTCGGCCGCGACGACGACGCGCCCCGCGGCGTCACCCGCCCCTGGCCGCTGAGCCGCCGCGACCTGGCGGGCTTCACGCGCGCCGGGCTGGTCGAGGAGGCGTTCGCCGACCGGGCCGACCCTGAGCTGCGGGGCCGCTCCTTCACCGTCCGCTACCGCCGACCGCCCCCGGCCTGACGCCGCGGGCCCGGCCTACCGGTCGCGCTTGCGCCGCACCGGCTCCCGGCCAGGCGGCTGGCTGGGGGCGGTGCGCACCGGCGCGGGCGGGATGGGGCGCGTGACCTGCTCGCCCTCGGCCACCACGATGCCCTCGCCGTGGTGGACGATGTCCAGGGGGCCGCCCCCCGTCACCCGGTAGGTCGCCGACTCCTTCGTCACCTCCACCCTCAGCGTCGGCCCGAGGAGGCGTATCCCGAACGTCATGCGCCGCAGCCGCGGAGGCAGGCGGGGGGCGAACGCCACCTGGCCGTCGTGATCGCGAAGCCCGCCGAAGCCGCCCACCAGCGCCAGCCACGTGCCGGCCAGCGACGCGATGTGCAGCCCGTCGTGGGTGTTGCTCGCCAGGTCGCGCAGGTCGATCAGCGCCGCCTCCACCGTGTAGGCGTACGCCAGCTCCAAGTGCCCCACCTCGGCCGCCACGACCGCCTGGATGCACGCCGACAGCGACGAGTCGCGCACCGTCAGCGCCTCGTAGTAGTCGAAGTCGGCGAGCTTCTGCTCGTCGGTGAACGCGTCGCCCCGCAGGTACAGCGCCATCACCAGGTCGGCCTGCTTCACCACCTGGGTGCGGTACAGCTGGAAGTACGGGAAATGCAGCAGCAGCGGGTACCGCTCGGGCGGCGTGCCCTCGAAGTCCCAGCGCGCGTGACGGGTGAACCCCTCCGACTGCGGGTGGACGCCGAGGTCGGGATCCCACGGCACCGTCATCGCGTCGGCCGCACGTCGCCACGAGGCCACCTCCGCCGACCCCACCTCCAGCTGCGCCCCGCGCTCCGCCCAGCGCTCCACGGCGTCCGCGGCGGCGCGCAGGTTCTGCTGCGCCATCATGTTGGTGAAGACGTTGTTGTCCACGATCGCCGTGTACTCGTCGGGCCCCGTGACCCCGTCGATGCGGAACGAGCCGTCGACGTCGTGGTGCCCGAGCGACGCCCACAGCCGCGCCGTCTCCACCAGCAGCTCCACGCCGACGTCGCGCGCGAACTCGTCGTCGCCCGTGACCGCGTGGTATCGCACCACCGCGGCGGCGATGTCGGCGCCCACGTGGAATGCGGCGGTGCCGGCGGGCCAGTAGCCGGAGCACTCGTGGCCCCGGATGGTGCGCCACGGGAACGCCGCCCCGCCCAGGCCCAGGGTCCGCGCCCGCTCGCGCGCGAAGTCCAGGGTGGAATGGCGCCAGCGCAGCTCGTCGGCGGCCGCCTCGGGGCGCGTGTAGGTGAGCGGCGGCAGCACGTACGTCTCGGTGTCCCAGAAGGCGTGGCCGTCGTAGCCCGGCCCGGTGAGGCCCTTCGCGGGGATCGCCCGGTTCTCGGCGCGGGCGCCCGCCTGCAGCACGTGGAACAGCGCGAACCGCGCCGCCTGCTGCAGCTCGTCGTCGCCCTCCACCTCGATGTCGGCGCACCTCCAGTACTCGTCCAGGTACTCCCGCTGCGCGTGGATCAGGCCGTGCCAGCCGGCCAGGAACGCCTCCTGCATGGCGCCCTCAACCTGGGCGCGGATCGCGGGGGCCGACCGCTCCGCCGACCACCCGTACGCCAGGAACTTGACCAGGCGCAGGCGCTCTCCCGCCTCGAGCTTCGCCGCGACGGTGAGGCGCGCCAGGTCGGCCGAGCTCTCGTTCGTCATGCGATGGCGCATCGGCGCCTGGACGTGGTGGTCCATGCCCGCCGCCATCCGCAGGCCGCTGTGGGCGGTGGTGTGCATGAGCACGGCGCGGGCGTCGTCGTGGGCGTGGTACTCGCCCACCAGCGAGCGGCCGAGCTCCGCCGCCGCGCGGGGATCGTGGGCCGCGGTCTCCGGCAGCGGCTCGTTGGCCACCAGCTCGGACTGGACCACCACGGTCGCCGGCCGGTCCACCGGCTCCACCGTCCACTCGATCGCCGCGATCGCCCGCTGGGTGAACGACACCAGCCGGGTGGATGTCACGAGCACGCGCGTGCCCGCGGGCGACGTCCAGTCGGCCGTCCGTCGCAGCACGCCGTCGCGGAGGTCGAGCACGCGCTCGTGCCCGTTGAGCACCCCGTAGCGCACGTCGAACGGCTCGTCCTCCACCAGCAGCCGGATGATCTTGCCGTCGGTGACGTTGATGACCGACTGGCCGGACTCGGGGTACCCGAAGCCGCCCTCCGGGTACGGCAGCGGCCGGATCTCGTAGAAGCCGTTCAGGTACGTCCCCGGCAGCCCGTGCGGCTCCCCCTCGTCGAGGGTGCCGCGCAGGCCGATGTGGCCGTTCGACAGCGCCAGCACCGACTCGCTCTGGGAGAGGACGTCCAGGTCGAGGCTGCGCTCGCGCACGGCCCACGGCTCGACCCCGTAGACGTGGTCGGCGATCACGCCGCGTCGAGCAGGTCGGCGAGGTCCCGCACCACCACGTCGGCCCCGTGCGCGGCGAGCGCGTGCCCCTGCCCCAGCCGGTCCACCCCGACCACCAGGGAGAAGTGGCCGGCGTGCCCCGCCTCCACGCCCGCGAGGGCGTCCTCGAACACCACCGCCTCCGACGGCGCCACGCCCACGGCGCGGGCCCCCTCCAGGAACGTGTCGGGCGCCGGCTTGCCGCGCAGCCCGCGGCGCTCAGCGACCACCCCGTCGACCCGCTCGTCGAACAGGTCGGAGATCCCCGCCGACGCCAGGACGTCGCGGCAGTTGGTGCTCGAGGAGACCACCGCCGTGCGCAGGCCGGCGTCGCGGACCGCCTGGAGGTAGCGAACCGACCCCGGGTAGGGGGCGACGCCGCGCTCGTGGATGAGCTTCACCACCCGGCGGTTCTTCCGCGACCCCAGGCCGGCGATCGTCTCAACGGTGGGCGGGTCGCCCGCGGAGCCCTCCGGCAGCGTGATGCCGCGGGAGGCCAGGAAGTCGCGCACCCCGTCGGCGCGGGGCTTGCCGTCGACGTACAGGTCGTAGTCGCGGACGGCGTCGAACGGGACGAACGGGCCGTTGGTGCGGCGGGCGCGCTCCAGCAGGAACGCGTCGAACATCGCCTTCCACGCCGCCGCGTGGACCACTGCCGTCCGGGTGAGGACGCCGTCGAGGTCGAAGAGGCAGGCGCGGGTTCCGCCGGGCAGTCCCAGCACGGATCGAGCGTACCCCGGATCGCCCGCACGGCGCCCGGCGCGCGTCACCGTCAGGCCGCCGCGGCCCGGTCCTCCAGGCCCCGCCGCAGGAGCGCGAGCACCGCCAGCTCCTCCGCGCTGTGCCCGCTGGCGGCGCTGCTCATCCGCGACTCGATCTCGCCCGCGATGGAGGCGATCGTGGTGCCGTCCAGGAAGTGGTCGATCACCCGCGGGTCGATGTAGCTGGCGCGGCACACCGCCGGCGTGTTGCCCAGCAGCTCGGCCGCGATCCGGCAGACCCGGGCGACGGCGCGCCGCCGCGCCGTCGCGCCCTCGATCGGGCCCACCTCGCTGAGCGCGACGGCGGCGGCCACCGTGCCCGCCCATGTGCGGAAGTCCTTCGCGGAGAAGTCCTCGCCCATCAGATCCTTGATGTACGCGTTGACGTCGTCCGACCGGACGTCGGTCACGTCGCCGTCCTCGTCGAGGTACTTGAACACCTCGTAGCCGGGCAGCCCGTCCATCTCCGCGACGACGGTCGCCAGACGGGCGTCGGTCACCTCGGCGTGCTGCTCGACGCCGCCCTTCCCGGTGAAGTCCAGGACGAGGGTGTCGCCCTCCACGCTGAGGTGCTTCGAGCGGAGCGTCGCGAGGCCATAGGTCCGGTGCTCCTTCGCGTACTCCTCGCCCCCCAGGCGGATGTTGGTGCGGTCGAGCAGGCGGACCGCGGCGGCCATCGCCTTCTCGCGGTCCAGCTTCTTGCGCCGCAGGTGGGCGGCGGTCGCCCGCCGCAGGTCGGGGAGGCCGTCGGCGAACCGCAGGATGCGCTCGTACTTCTCCACCTGCCGCTGCTCGTGCCAGCGCGGGTGGTACAGGTACTGGCGCCGGCCGGCGGCGTCGGTGCCCGTCGCCTGGAGGTGGCCCCGGGAGCTCGCGCAGATCCACACGTCGGTCCATGCCGGCGGGATCGCGAGGGCCTCGAAGCGGGCCCGCAGGCGCGGGTCGCGCACCGTGCGGCCGTCGGCGTCGAGGTAGCGCCAGCCCCGCCCCTGCCGGCGCCGGGTGTAGCCGGGCTCGCGATCGGAGCTGTGGCGGAGGCTGGGCACGCGCCACTGACATTCCCCCGCGGACGCGCGCCCAACCGGGGTTCCAGCGCGGCGCTTGCGGGCACCGATCGATACGAGGCTTCCCCACACCAGGAGGGCGCGATGGCGACCGACACGCTGAGCGAGGCGACGCTCCACACCCTGGAGCGCATGCGCCAGGAGGGCTTCCGCATCCACGGTCCCGGGCCGGTGACACGCGGCGCGACGACCCCGACGCCCGACGCGGCGGAGCCCCTCCCCGGGATGCACGTGCAGTTCATCCACGGCAGCCGGATCGTCAACGGCTTCGGCGTCGACGCGGAGGGCGCCGTGCGCGACGCGCTGATCAAGCTGGAGGGCTACGACCCCCAGGCCAAGGTGCACCTGGGCGCGTAGCCGCCGTGCTCAGGCGACGCGCACGTCCAGGGTGAGGTGCAGCAGGGTCAGCTCCAGCATCCGGCGCACGGGCCCGTCCTCCGTGATCAGGAGGCGGGCCCGCCGGCCGATCTCGGCCTCCGACCGCTTGTTGGCCTGGATGATCGCGCTGAGACCGGTGGAGTCGACGTACTCGAGGTCGCGGAGGTCCAGCTCGAGCACGTCGGCGTCGAGCGACGCCTCCACCTCCGCCAGGAAGCGGTCGCGGGTCGCCAGGTCCAGGGCGCCCTCCACCTGGACTCTCGCCCTCCCGTCCGACACGTGGGTGCGGATGGAGTTGCCGGCGCTCAGGACCTGCCTCCTCGATCGCATGCCAAGAGCCAGGTTGCCCGCGGCGGCGCAGTTGAAAACCGTCTGGCGGCCCGCCCCGGTCCGGTGGGGCGGGCCGTCGGGCGTCAATCCCGGTCTGAGGCCCGCTCGGCCTCGC
>DASSBX010000043.1:0-2004 GCA_035698305.1 Miltoncostaeaceae bacterium
CCGGTCCGCTCACCACCTCGACGCGCTCCACCAGCGTGCGCGGCGAGTGCGCGGGCAGCAGGTACCAGACGCGCGAGGGCGTGTCGTTGGTGTCGGCCAGGCCGCGGGTGCCGGGCAGGGCCGTCCGCGGCGCCCCGGGCGGCCCGCCGACGCCCGACAGGTTCGTGCGCCCGTGGGCGTCGAGCTGCGCCGGCGAGACGGCGACGCCGCCCTCGCCCCGGGCGAGCAGGGAGAAGACGTCGCCGATGTCCCCGCGCGGGCCCGGCGCGTCGCCCATCAGACCCGCCTCCCCCAGCGTCAGGGCCGGCACCGGGGCGGCGTCGAGCCGCGTGAAGCCCCCCGCGATGGCCAGGTCGGGCCGGCCGAGGAGGCGCGCCGCCCGGGCCGCCACCACCGTCAGGGGGGAGGTGGCCGCGAAGACGCGGACGTCCGACGCGGCGATCTCCTGCGCCAGGGCGCCCGCCACCAGGTCGGCGACGGCGCTCACACGCCCTCCCCGGCCGCGATCCGGCCCACGGCGGCGAGGTCGGCCGCGACCACCGGGTGGCAGCCGCTCGGCAGCGACCCCCCGGGGGCCCGGACCGCCCGGTCGATCCAGATACGGGAGATGGCCGCGTCCCGCGGGTCGAGGTCGCGCTGCTCCTCGTAGGTGACCAGCGTAGACCGCGCGGCCCTCGCCAGCAGCGCGTCGGCCGCGAGATCCCCGGGCACGTGGGCGTTGCCGGCCGCGTCGATCCACGGCACGTGCAGCAGCGCCAGGTCGGGCACGAGGGCGCGCGCCGCCATGACGGGGGCCCCGGTGTGCGGGTCGGCGGCCTCGACGAGCCACGGGTTCATCGCCGGGAGGTCCGTGCCGAGGCCGCTGCGGGTCAACGCGGAGTCGAGCCGCTCCGCCCCGGCCCCGAGCGCCGCGACCAGCGACCCCTCCGACCATTCGGCGAAGCGGATCGACGCCGCCTCGCGGGCGGCCCGGAAGCGCGGGGCGAGGCCGGCGGCGTCCAGGGACACGCCCGCGGAGTGGAGCTCGGCGACGCACCCCGCCTCGAGCAGCAGCTCCACGTCCACCCCGCCCAGGAAGCTCACCACGGCCAGGTCGCGCCGCCCCGCCCCGGCGACCGCGCGCAGGGCGGCCATCGGCTTGCGCACCAGCCCGGCACCCCCGACCGCCAGCACCGCCCCGTCCGCCAGGCCGGCGAGGGCCTCCGCGAGCTCCGCCATCAGGCCGCCTGCTCCAGCAGGCGCACCATCCGGGGCAGGGCCTCGGCGCGCGTGTCGCGGGTCTCGACGCCGCGCAGCCCGTGGGGGTCGAGGTCCCGCATGGCGTCGACCTCCTCGGGGCGGGGCGGCTCGGTCTCGGGGACGGACGCGCCCGCCCGGAGCTCGAAGCCGGTCGCCTCGATGACGCGCCCGGGGTCGACGCCGGGGTGGACGCTCACCAGGCGCGGCGCCCCGGTGCCGAAGGCGATGACGCACAGGTCGGTCACCAGCAGGGTGGGGCCCTCCGAGCGGCGGCCGCCCCGCTCCGACGGGCCGCCGCGGCCGGTGACCACATCGACCCGCGGCACGAGGCCGCGCGGGCGATGATCCGTGTGGTACAGGACGATGCGGGGCATGAGGCGCGGCACGTCGGCCGTCGCGAGGCCGCCCGGGAACCGGGTCCGGGGCCGGCCGGGCGCCCAGACGCTGCTCGTGTTGGTGGAGCCCTCGCCGTCGACCTGGGCCGGCCGCAGGAACTGCAGGGTCATCGCCTGCCGCTCGGCCATGTCCATCGTGTCGATGTGCGGGACGTACCCGGGCGTCCGCCCCTCGACGGCCCGGGCGCCGCGCATGCAGGTGAGCAGGTCGACGTCCGGTGACACGGCTCCCCCCACCAGCACGTCGGCCCCCGGGGCGTGCGTCCGCCGCGCCACCAGGCAGGCGCACAACGCCAGCGGCGTCCCGAGGCCGACGCCCACCACGTCGCCGTCGCGGACCTCGCGCGCCAGCACCGCCGCCATCACGTCG
>DASSBX010000044.1:0-10494 GCA_035698305.1 Miltoncostaeaceae bacterium
ACGTGGGCGTACGGGCTGCCGGCGTCGTGCAGCGCGAGGCGCAGCAGCTCGATGGCCGGCAGGTGGTGGGCCAGCAGCGCCTCGCCGTGGCCCGGCGGGGCCAGCGCGGCGAACGCCAGCATCACGGCCAGGTGGTCGGGCAGCTCGCCGTCCTCGAGCGGCAGCCCCGCGGCCTCGTACGACCCCTTCAGCCGCAGCAGCGCCATCCCCCGCTCGCGGGTGTCGCCGTGTGCGTAGTAGGTGAGGTGCATGCTGGCGCGCCGGCGCAGGTCGAACGTCTCGACGTAGGCGGCGGCGAGCTGCAGGGGGTCGCCCTCCCACCCGTCCAGGAAGCGGCCGATCGCGTCGCGCGCCGGGCCCTCGGGGAGGGCGGCGCACCGCGCGACGGCCTCACCGCGCGCCGCCAGCACCCGCGCGTCGGGGTAGCGCAGCAGCAGGGACAGCAGCGCCCAGGGCGGCCGCTCCGTCGCCGGCGGGTCGGCGCGCCCTGCGCTCACCCGGCCCCTCGCTCCCCGCGCAGGTGGAAGCTCTCGCCGTCGTAGGGCACGACCGGGGAGGAGGTGTCGGGCTGCCGCTCGACCGCGCCGCAGTTGCCGGGGCCGCCATCGAAGTCGAGGCCGCAGCCGCCCTGCTCCTGCATGAGCCGGCGGCCGAGCTCCGCGTGGGCCTTCGGGATCACGTAGCGGTCCTCGTAGTTCGCGATCGCCAGCAGCCGGTACATGCGCTCGAGCTCCGGGCCCGTCAGGCCCACCCGGCCCGGCACCGACTCGTCGGTCTCCCCAAGCACCTGCTGCTTGCGCATGTAGGAGCGCATCGCGGCGAGCCGGTGCAGCACGTCGCGCACGACGCCGACGTCGCCTGCGGTGAGCAGGTTGGCGATGTACTCCAGCGGGATCCTGAGGTTGTCGATCGCGCCGAAGACGTCGTCGGGGTCGGCCTCGTAGCCGTCCTGCTCGAGCGTCGAGACCACCGGTGAGAGCGGCGGGACGTACCAGACCATCGGGAGCGTCCGGAACTCCGGGTGCAGCGGCAGCGCCACCCCCCAGCGCATCGCCAGGTCGTAGATCGGCGAGCGGCGGGCCGCCTGGATCCAGTCCTCCGCCATCCCCTCGGCGCGCGCGGCCTCCTGCACGGCGGGGTCCTCGGGGTCGAGGAACACGTCGCGCTGGGCGGCGAGCAGGTCGCGCTCGTCCGGCACCGACGCCGCCTCCTGTACGCGGTCGGCGTCGTACAGCACCAGGCCCAGGTAGCGGATGCGCCCCACGCAGGTCTCGGAGCAGATCGTGGGCTGCCCCATCTCGATGCGCGGGTAGCAGAGCGTGCACTTCTCGGCCTTGCCGGTGTTGTGGTTGAAGTAGACCTTCTTGTAGGGGCATCCCGAGACGCAGTAGCGCCAGCCCCGGCAGCGATCCTGGTCGACGAGGACGATGCCGTCCTCCTCGCGCTTGTACATGGCGCCCGAGGGGCACGAGGCGACGCACGAGGGGTTGAGGCAGTGCTCGCAGATGCGCGGCAGGAAGAACATGAAGGCCTGCTCGTAGGTGAGGCGCACCTCCTCCTGCATCGCCACGATGTGGGGGTCCTGCGGGGCCAGCTCGGGACCGCCGGCGAGGCCCTCGTCCCAGTTGGGCCCCCACTCGATCTCCATGGGCTCGCCCGTCAGCTGGGAGTGGGGTCTGGCGGTGGGGGCGTGCTCGCCGGGGGGGGCCTTGACGACCGTGTCGTAGTCGTAGGTGAACGGCTCGTAGTAGTCGTCGATCGACGGCAGGTCGGGGTTGGAGAAGATCGTCAGCAGCTTCTTGACCCGGCCGCCCGCCTTGAGCCGCAGCCGGCCCTTGCGGTCGAGCTCCCAGCCGCCGTTCCAGCGCGTCTGGTCGGCCCACTGGCGGGGATACCCCTGCCCGGGGTTGGTCTCCACGTTGTTGAACCAGACGTACTCGGTGCCGGAGCGGTTGGTCCAGACCTGTTTGCAGGTGACCGAGCAGGTGTGGCAGCCGATGCACTTGTCGAGGTTCATCACCATCGCGACCTGCGCCTTGACCCGCATCAGTACTCGACCTCCTGGTTGCGCTTGCGCACGACGGTGACCGAGTCGCGGTTCGAGCCGGTCGGGCCGCAGTAGTTCGGCTGCCACGAGAGCTGGGCGTAGCCGCCGATCATGTGCGTGGGCTTCATCGCGATCGTCGTGAGCGCGTTCTCGGCGCCGCCGCGGCGTCCGTCGATCTCGGAGAGCGGCGTCCCGAGCTGGCGGTCCTTCGAGTGGTACAGCAGGCAGGTGCCCTGCGGCACGCGGTGGGAGACGACCGCGCGGGTCACGACGATGCCGTTGCGGTTGTAGGCCTCGATCCAATCGTTGTCGGAGACGTCGATCGCCGCGGCGTCCTCGGGACTCATCCAGAGGCCCGACCCGCCGCGGAAGAGCGTGAGCATGTGGAGGTTGTCCTGATACTCCGAGTGGATCGACCACTTCGAGTGGGGCGTCAGGTAGTTGAGGGTGACCTCGGGCACGCCGTTGTCCGGGATGGGCTGGGCGCCCGCGAGCATCAGCCGGTGGTCGACCGGTGGCCGGTAGGCCGGCAGGCCCTCCCCGAGCTCGAGCATCCAGGCGTGGTCGAGGTACAGGTGCATCCGCCCCGACAGCGTGTGCCAGGGCTTGTCGCGCTCGACGTTGATCGTGAAGGGCGCGTAGCTGCGGCCGTCCTCGTCGATGCCCGACCACTCGGGCGAGGTGATCACCCGCCGTGGCTGGACCTGGATGTCGTGGAAGGTGATGCGCGACTCGTCCGAGTCGCCGGGCAGGTCCGCGAGCGGGACGCCGCAGCGCTCCTCCAGGACGCGGAAGCCCTCGGTGGCGAGGCGGGCGTTGGAGACGCCCGACAGCGCGAGGATGGTCTCGGCGGCCTGTTCGGCGCGCTCGAGCGACGGCCTGCCGTCGGCCGCGCCGCCCACCACGCGTCCGTTGCGCGCGCCGAGCCACTCGACCTCCTCATCGGGAATCCATTCCCCGCCCTTCTCCTCCGAGCCGAGTCGCTCGGCGAGCGGACCGAGCGCGGCCCACCGGTCGGCGATCGCGCCGTAGTCGCGCTCGACCACCGTCAGCTTCTGGGTCGTGCGTCCGGGGATCGGCTCGCACTCGCCCGCGCGCCAGTCGGCCACCTCGCCGCGCGGCTGGGTGATCTCGCCCGGGCTGTCGTGGAGCATCGGCGTGGCCACGACGTCGCGGCGCACCCCGAGGTGCTCGCCCCCCAGCGCCGAGAACTTGCGCGCGATCAGGTGGAACGTGTCCCAGTCGTCGCGCGCCTCCCAGGGCGGCGGCACCGCCTGGTTGAAGCTGTGCAGGAACGGGTGCATGTCGGTCATCGACAGGTCGTACTTCTCGTACCAGGTCGCAGCCGGCAGCACGATGTCGGAGTAGAGGCCGGTGGTGGTCATCCGGAAGTCCACGTTCACCAGCAGGTCGAGCTTGCCGCGGGGGATCTCGTCGCGCCAGCGCACGGTCGATGGGCGCTCGCCCTCGGGCAGCGGCTCGGCCAGCGGGCCCTCGTTCTCCGATCCGAGGAGGTGGCGGAAGAAGTACTCCATCCCCTTCCCCGACGACCCGAGCAGGTTCGAGCGCCACACGAAGAAGACGCGCGGGAAGTTCTCGGGCGCGCTCGGGTCGTCCACCGCGAAGTTGAGGCGACCGGCCTTCATCTCGGAGACGGCGTGGTCGACCGGGTCGACGCCGGCGGCGTCGGCCTCGGCGGCCAGGTCGAGGGGGTTGCGGTCGAAGGTCGGATACGACGGCATCCAGCCCAGCCGCACCGACTTGGCGTGGGCGTCGATCGCCGTCATCCCGTCGAGCTGGCCGGTGCCGACCGGCGAGGCGAAGCGATCCGGCCGCAACCGGTCGTACCGCCACTGCTCGGTGTGCTGGTAGAACCAGGAGGTGCCCTGGGCCGCGCGCGGGGGACGGTTCCAGTCGAGGCCGAAGGCCACCATCGACCAGCCGCAGAACGTGCGGATGGCCTCCTGGCCCACGTAGTGCGCCCAGCCGCCCCCGTTGATGCCGACGCAGCCGCCGAGCAGGAGCAGCGCGATGAACGAGCGGTAGGTCTCGTCGGAGTGGAACCAGTGGTTGGTGCCGGCGCCCATGCAGATCATCGAGCGCCCGCCGCTGAGCTCGGCGTTGCGAGCGAACTCGCGCCCCACCTTGACCGCCAGGTGCCGGTCGACCGAGGTGATCGCCTCCTGCCACGCCGGCGTGTACGGCTGGCTCGCGTCGTCGTAGTCCACCGGCCAGTCGCCCGGCAGACCCTCGCGCCCGACGCCGTAGGTGGCGAGCATCAGGTCGAGCACCGTGGTCACGAGCCGGCCGCCGACCCGCATCGCCGGCACGCCGCGGCGCATCGACGAGCCGCCGGGGCCGTCGCCGACATCGAAGCGCGGCAGCATGACCTCCACCGCCTCCTCGTGGCGCCCGTGCAGGGAGAGGACCGGGTCGATGTCGCCGAGCAGCAGGTTCCAGCGGCCGACGCCCTCTTCGCCGTAGCGGAAGCCGACCGAGCCGTTGGGCACTGCCGGAGCCCCGGTGGCCGCGTCGAGCACCACGGGCTTCCAGTCGGCGTTCTCGCCCTCGTCGCCGATGTCGGCCGCCATCAGGAAGCGCCCGGGCACGTGGACGCCGTCGCGCTCGTCGAGCGACACGAGCATGGGCAGGTCGGTGAACCGCTTGCCGTAGTCGCGGAAGCGCGGCACCTCGCGGTCGACCCAGAACTCCTTGAGCATCACGTGGCCCATCGCCATCGCCAACGCCGCGTCGGTGCCCGGCTGCGCGGGCAGCCAGTCGTCGGCGAACTTGACGTGGTCGGAGTAGTCGGGCGAGACCACCACGACCTTCTGGCCGCGGTAGCGCGCCTCGGTCATGAAGTGGGCGTCCGGGGTGCGCGTGATCGGCAGGTTGGTGCCCCAGATGATCAGGTAGTCGGCGCTGAACCAGTCCGCGGACTCCGGCACGTCGGTCTGGTCGCCGAACACCTGGGGCGACGCGGGCGGCAGATCGGCGTACCAGTCGTAGAAGGTCGTCGTGTGCCCGCCGATGAGGTTCAGGAAGCGCGTGCCCGCCGCGAACGACACCGGCGACATCGCCGGGATCGGGGTGAATCCGCCGACGCGGTCCGGCCCGTACTCGCGGATCGCGTGCACCGTGGCGGCGGCGACGATGTCCGCCGCCTCGTCCCAATCGCAGCGCACGAAGCCGCCATGGCCGCGCTCGCCCTTGTGGCCGCCGTGGGCGGCGACCACACCCCACGCCGCGACCGGGTCGCCCTCCTCGGCGAGGGCCGCGCGCCACCGCTCGAGCAGGCTGCCGCGGATGTACGGGTAGCGCAGCCTGACCGGCGAGTACGTGTACCACGAGAACGAGGCGCCGCGCGGGCAGCCGCGGGGCTCGTGGTCGGGCCGGCCCGGGTCGGTGCGCGGGTAGTCGACCGCCTGGGTCTCCCACGTGATGAGCCCGTCCTTCACGTACACGTTCCACGAGCACGAGCCGGTGCAGTTCACCCCGTGGGTGGAGCGCACCACCTTGTCGTGGGCCCAGCGGTCGCGGTAGGCGCGCTCCCAGTCCCGGCCGCGGCCGATGAGGAGGCTCCACCCCTCCGCGTTCGCCTCACCCGAGCGGAAGAACTCATGGGCCGCCACCAGGAGGGCGTCGGCCCCCGACCGCTGGGGATCCGGCGCAGGCCCCGGTTGCACTTCGCCGCCGGAACGCCTGCTTCGTATCCGCATGGCCGGTGATGTTCCCCGACATGACCCGGCCGGGCAACCCCTCATCAGGGACGTTCACAACCTGTCAACGCCCGGGCGCGCCCTCCGGTATGAGGGTCAGGAGCATCCGCGACGGCACCCGGGCCCGCAGGGCGTGCGGGAGGCCGGGCGCCATGTGCACGACCACGCCGGCCGGAGCGTCAACGGGCTGACCCGCCAAGGTCAGGTCGAATGCACCTGACAGCACGTGGATGATCGCCGCCCGGGACGCGGTGTGCTCGGACAGCTCCTCGCCCGCCGCGAACCCGAACAGGACCATCTTGACGCCGTCGGAGTGGACGGTGCGGGAGTGGATGCCCGCCGCCGGGATGTCCTCGGCCGCGCCGAGGTCGAGCACCGAATATCCGGAGGTCCCGGTCACCTCGCCACCCCCTGTTCGTCCCATCGGATCAGCGCGGACCACCAGAGTTTAGTCCAGCGCGATGTGGAGGAAATTGCCGGCGGGGGCATGGCGGCTCGAATATGTCCGCACTATAATGGGCAAAATGTCCCGTCCTTCCCGACAGCGGGCAGGCCCGCCGGCCGGCGAGCCCACCGTCGCGATGAGCCCCGAGGAGGCCCGGGCGATCGCGCACCCGTCGCGGCGCGCCATCGTGGAGGCGCTCGGCGCCTCCGCCCACGGCCTGACGGTGGCCGAGATCGCCGGCCTGATCGGCCGTCACTCCAACGCCGTGCGCCAGCAC
Source organism: Miltoncostaeaceae bacterium (assembly GCA_035698305.1). Taxonomy (GTDB): domain Bacteria; phylum Actinomycetota; class Thermoleophilia; order Miltoncostaeales; family Miltoncostaeaceae; genus Miltoncostaea. The sequence goes on from DASSBX010000044.1 coordinate 6,489, forward strand.
CTCGAGGTGCTCCAGCGGGCCGGCGTGGTGGTCGCGGCGCCGTCGCCGCCCACCGGCCGGCGCGGGCGGCCGAGCACCCGCTACGCGCTCGCCGCGCCGGGCGGCGTGGCGGCGGCCGGCCACCGCGAGCTCGTGCGTCTGCTGCTCGACCTGGTGCGGCGCACCGGCATGAGCCACGACGAGGTCGAGGCGTTCGGGTGGGAGCAGGGGCGCCGGATCGTCACCGAGGACGCGCCGCCCGAGGCGATCTCGGCCGCGTTCGCGAGCCTGGGCTTCGCGCCGGAGGAGGTCACGTCCGAGCGGGCGCGCAGGGAGGGCACCCTGGACGTGCGCCTGCGGGCGTGCCCGTTCAAGGAGGCGGTCCTCGCCGAGGGCGGCGAGCTGGTCTGCACGCTGCACCGCGGGCTGGTGCGGGGCGCGCTCGACCGGGTCGACCCGTCGGCGGAGCTGGAGGCCTTCGAGGTGAAGGACCCCATCACGGCGGGATGCCGGGTGCTCGCCACGGGGCTCCACCGTGACCCGGGGACGGCCGGCTCCGGCCCGCCTCACGGCTGACCGGCGGCGACCTCGTCGTCGCGCAGGTGGCAGGCGGGGTCGGGCGCGAAGAGGCGGCCGGTGACGGCGAGGCTCCGCGACGCCAGGCCGCCGCCGCAGACGGGCAGGAAGCGGCAGCCGCCGCAGCGGCCGGCCACGCGCCCGGAGCGTTCGCGCAGGGCGCGCAGCACGACGGGCGGGTCGGTCCAGATCCGGGACAGCGGGCGCTCCCGCACGTTGCCGAGGGGACGCCCCGGCCAGAACTGGTCGGGGCGCACCCACCCGTCCCAGTCGACCGCGGCGAGCCCGACGCCGGCGGCGTTGCGGGCGCCGCCGTTCCAGCGCAGCGCGCGCGCGGCCTCCTCGGCGCGTGCCGGGTCGGTGCGGCGCAGCCGCAGCAGCAGCGCCGGCCCGTCGGCGTAGTTGTCGACCGTCAGCACCTCGACGTCGCGGTCGGCCGCCACCCAGCGCTCGGCCTGGTCGAAGATCCGCTCCACCGCCGCGCGGACGCCTGCCGTGTCCACCCCCGGCGCGGCGGCGGCCCCGCGCCCGGCCGGCACGAGGTGGTAGAAGCAGATGCGCCCGATGCCCTCGCGCTCCACCAGCGCGAGCAACTCGGGCAGGGCCGCGATCGCCGTGGCCGTGAGGGTCACCCGCATCCCCACGCGCACGCCCTCCGCCCGCAGGGCACGGATGCCGGCGAGCGCCCGGACGAAGGCGCGGCGGCGGCCGCGGAACGCGTCGTGGACCGGGCCGATGCCGTCGATGCTGATGCCGACGTACCGGACGCCGAGGTCGGCGAGCCGGCGCGCCCGGGGCGGGTCGATGAGCGTGCCGTTGGACGACAGCGTCACGGGCAGGCCCGCGTCGCGCGCCTCGCCGATCAGCTCGAAAGCGTCGGGACGCATGAGCGGCTCGCCGCCGGACAGCAGCAGGGCGGGCGAGCCGAACGCGGCGACGTCGCGGATCATCGCCACCGCCTCGTCCTGCGACATCTGCGGGTGGGCGCGGGCGTCCGAGTCGGAGTAGCAGTGGCGGCACGCCAGGTTGCAGCGGCGGGTGCTGTTCCAGACGACCACCGGCCGCCGCAGCTCCGCCCGCGCGGCGCCGCCGCCGCCGCGCCCGTAGCGCAGGGCGTCGGAGCCGCTGGGCCTGCCGAGCAGGGCCGTGACGTTCAGCATGCCCGCCCCCGGCGCGGCCGGTACGCGCACGTCGGCTCCTCGGCGAGGGGGTCGCCGGACAGCGCGAACGCGCGCGCCCGGCTCCCGCCGCACACGTCCCGCCACTCGCACCGCCCGCAGCGTCCCCGCAGGCGCGACGGGTCGCGCAGGGCGCGGAAGAGCGGCGCCCCGCGGTAGAGGTCGACCGCCGAGCGGGCGCGGACGTTCCCCGCCGGCAGCGGCAGGAAGCCGCTCGGCGCCACGTGGCCGTCGTGCGAGACGAACATGAAGCCGCGGCCGTCGTTGACCGGCACGGGTGGGGGCGGCGGCGGGATGAGGCCCTCGGCCGCCATCTGGTCCTGGACGCGCCGCACCGCCGGCGCCGCCGTGACCTTCATGGGCATCGGCAGCCGCCCGCGCATGCGCACGAGGCGCCGCAGGGCGCGCTCCTGGGCGTGGGCGGGGAGCATGTCGCCGCGCGCGCCGCGCCCGGTGGGCACCAGGAAGAACACGCTCCAGAGCGCGGGCCGGACCGTCGCGACCCGCCGGGCCATCTCGTCGAGGCGGCCGAGGCCCCCGGCGGTGAGCGTCGTGTTCACCTGCAGGGGGAAACCGGCCTCGCGGGCGTGGCGCAGGATCCGCAGCGTCCGCGCGAAGGAGCCGCGCACGCCGCGCAGGGCGTCGTGGGTGGCGGCGTCGGGGCCGTCGAGCGACACGGCGACCTGGGCGACGCCCGCCCGGCGCAGGGCGTCGAGCCGCTCGGGGGTCACCCGCGCCGTGGCGCTCGGGGTCAGGGCCACCCGGAGCCCGCGGCCCGCGGCGCGGGCGACCAGGTCCGCCAGGTCGGGCCGCAGCATCGGGTCGCCCCCCGTCAGCACCAGGATGGACCCCGCGAACCGCGCGAGGTCGTCGATGAGGGCGAGCGACTCGGCGTGGTCGAGCTGGCCGGGCGCGGGCCGCGGCATCGCGTCGGCCCGGCAGTGCCTGCACCGGTAGCCGCAGGCGCGCGTGACCTCCCACGCCACCACGATCGGGTGGCGCTCCAGATCCGGCGGGGCGCCCCTCACGGCATCCGGCTCACGGGCAGGTGCTCGCCCGCGGCGACGGGCGCGTCCCCCGGCGCCACCCACGCGAGCACGCGCGCGCCGGCCAGGGACGCGAGCTGCGCCGAGCCCTGGCGCTCGAGCGGCGTCAGCCCGCCGGGGCCGTCCGTGCAGCGCACGAACGCCGTCGCGAACGGGTGACGCCCGTGCGCGACCGCGAGCCGGGCGCGCCGCGTCCAGTCCTCGCGGACGCCGAGCACGGCGCGCCCGAGCACGTGGAACGCGACGGCCGCGGCGGCGGGGTTCCCCGGCAGGGCCAGGATGACCGTCGATCCGCGGACGGCGACGCCGGCGGGGTGGCCGGGCCGCATCGCCACGCCGCGGAGCGCCCACCGCGCGTCGAGCCGCTCCAGGGCGCCGCCCACGTGGTCGTGACGACCGACGGAGATCCCGCCGACGGTCACGAGCACGTCCGGCTCGTCCTCCAGCAGCGCGGCGAGCCCCGCCCGCGTGGCCCGCGGCTCGTCGGGCAGGTGGAGGTGGCGCCCGACGGCCGCGCCCGCGGCGGCGGCCTGGGCGGCCAGGCCCGCCAGGTTCGCCTCGAACCGGCACGCGGCGGGCACGTCCCCGCCCGGCGCCACCAGCTCGTCGCCGGTGGTCGCGAACGCCACCCGCGGACGGGCGACGCAGTGGGCGCCCACGTGGCCGGCGGCGGCGATCACCGACGCCTCGTGGGCGGCGACCACCGTCCCCGCCGCAAGCAGGCGCTCGCCCGCGGTGACGTCGTCGCCGCGGGGGCGCACGTGGGCGCCGGCGGCGACGGCGACCTCGACCAGGAGGCGGTCACCGATCTCCCTGCCGTCCTCACGGCGCACGACCGCGTCGGCACCCGCGGGCAGCAGCGCCCCGGTCGAGATACGGAACGCCTCGCCCGGCGCGAGGGCGGCGCCGGGAGCGTGGCCGGCGGCGCTCTCGCCCGCCAGCCGCCGGGCGCGGCGGCCGTCCGCGGCGCGCACCGCCCAGCCGTCCATCGCCGAGCCGGCCGCGACGGGCACGTCGTGCAGCGCGACGACGTCGGCGGCCAGGCGCCGGCCCGGCACCCCGGCCAGCGGCACCCACTCGGCGGCGCCGCGCACCGCGAGCGATCGCGCCCGCAGCAGCGCCTCGCGGGCCGGGAGACCCGGCCGGCCCGCGTGGGTGATCCCGCCGGCGGGGTGTCGCAGGGGCGCTAGCGTCGCGCCGCCATCGGGGCGGCGGCGCGCACGCGCG
>DASSBX010000045.1:0-2743 GCA_035698305.1 Miltoncostaeaceae bacterium
GCCCGGTAGAGCGCGGCGAAGAGCGCCACCAGCTCCGCGCAGGTCAGGTAATCGAAGAGGGCGGTTGTCTGGAGCTGGACGCCGATGATCTGGTGGACCTGGTTCGGTTGCTTGACCGGATCAAGCCCCGCCACCCGGATGGTTCCCTGATCGGGGGCGCGTAACCCCTCCAGCATCTCGAGCGTCGTCGTTTTACCGGCTCCGTTTGGGCCGAGAATGCCGAAGATTTCGCCCGGCCAGACGATGAGGTCGAGACCGGCGACGGCCGTCGTCCCGTCGTAGCGTTTCACCACGTCGTGCGCGGCGATGATGGGGTCGTCGGTTTGCGCCGCGGTTGGCGGGGGGCGCGGCGCGGGCAAATTCACGGGCTGGATCGGCGCGCTCCTTGCGACGCGGCGCATGCGGGCGATACTCACGGTGGCGACTATAGCGGCAGGGCGGCGGTCACGGCGAATGGCGCGGCTCTTGCCGGGCTGGCCACAATCGCCGGGCGAGATGTCAGACGAGACGAGAACGGGTCAGATGCAAGGAGGATCCCTGATGCCAGAATCCCGATTCGGAGCCGCGGTGAGCGGCGATGGCCGTGGCGGCCGCCGTTGGCGGATGCTCCTGGCCGCACTTGCGGGGGTGCTGGTCGTCACGACGATCCCGGTTGCGGTCTGGGCCGTGCCGGTGCGCGCGCCAATAGCTCAAATCGAGGATGAAGCCGAGAGCTCCACGGCGGGTGAGACCATCGCCAACGGGCGCGCCCGGTTGCCGAGCGGCGACATCGTCTGGACCATTCGCCGCATCGACGTGCCAGGAGGAGAGGGGCTCGCCGTCGAGGAGTTCCCCGTCGGTTTCGTCCTCGTCGATGAGGGTACGGTCACCCTGCGCGAAGAGCCTGACGAAACCGACGAAACCGACGAAGCCGAAGCCGATGAAGCCGCCGCGGAACCGACCGAGTTGGCCGCAGGCGAGGCCGCTGTCCTGCCGAATGGCAAGGCCGGCACCCTGACCAGCATGAACGGCGACGCGGCGAGCCTGTACGAGATCGCCCTCGTCTCGGCGCAGGATGTGGAGTCGGGCGAAGCGCCGGGCACGGTCGTGGGCGAGCCCTTCCCGGCGCCGGAGGGGGAGAACCCACGGTTCGAGTTCACCCTCGTCGGCAACACCCTGAGCGGCGAGCAAGAGGCAACGATTCCGGTCTCGGACTCCCGGACGCCGGTGTTCTACCTGACCACCGCGGGCACGGCCCAATTGCAGGCGGGCGAGCAGGTCGTCGAACTGCCCGCCGGGCAGTTTGCCCTCCTCACCGGAGAGGTGCTGGTCCGTGCCGCGGGTGACGAGCCGGCGACCTTCGTCATGGCCGCCATCGGCGAAGAGACCGCGGCGCGCGAGCAAGGCGCCCGCGAGGGGCGCGAAAACCGGGCCCAACGCCAACGCGAACCCCGCCAGCGCGCGAGCGGCGGCGGCGGCGGCCAGGGCCAGTCGGATGGCGCGGCCCGCCGCGCCGCGCGCGCCGCCCGCCAGGCCCAGCAAGGGCAAGGTGGCCGTGGTGGCGGCCAGGGCCAGGCACAACAACCAGGCGGCCCGGTGACCGGTGGCGTCGACGCGACCGCCACCGTGCCGGCGCCGGCGGGAACCCCGGGCGCCGAACCGACCCTGGAACCGACCCTTCCCGCCGAACCGACCGTCCCGACCGACGGAACGCCGCCACCGGCAGAAACTCCGCCAGTCGAAACCCCACCGGTCGACGAAACCGTCGTGCCGACGGCGACCGTCCCCGTGGTCGAAACCCCGACCCCCGAACCGACCGTCCCGGTGGTGCCGACGAACCCACCGGTGCCGGAAGTGCCAGAGGTGCCAGGCCTGCCAACGGTGCCCGCAGAGGAGACCGTGGTCACGGAGTCGCTATCCGAGGAGACACTCCCGGTCGAAGAGACTCCCGCCGCTCCCGTCGAAGAGGAGCAAACCACCGACCCAGCGGCGGAGGGGTAGTCCCCCGCTGACGAAGGTGATGGGTCATGGGTGATGGGTGATGGGTGGCGTCGCCTGAGGGCGTAGGCGCCCTCAGGGCTGCTTGACCCCGTCACCTTTCACCCATCACCCCGTATACTCCAACGCCCCGCCTCGAGGGGATGCCTGCATGAGTGACAACGCGGAGCCGGGAGACCCGCCGTCCAGGGCGCGGCCACAGACCCATCTCTGGCCCCGGCTTGGATTGTTGCAGGCGGTCGTGCTGCTGGCCGCGGTCGTGATTGCGCTCCCTGTCGCCTTTCGCAGCATGGGTATCTTGCTCACTGGTGGGCAGGCGCGCACCCTCTACGATTTTCCCAGCGGCCAGCCCCTGACCGGTCCCGCCAGCGAGGAAGAAACCGACGCGGTGAACTACTTCAATATCGCGGCCATCGACCTCGACGAAGAACAGGGGAGCATCACCTTCGCCATCTCGGGGCACCGCCTCTGCCCGGACGATGCCTCCTGCGCCACCATCAACTTCAGCCTGGTCTCCCTCGAGGATGACGCCGATGTGCGCCGCGCGCTGCCGCCCTCGGCGCCGCTGACCCTCGAGCCCGATGACCTCATCTTCAGCCAGACCATCCAACTTCCGATCCGTGGCCAGCCCAGTCAGTACCCATTCGACGACTATCTCCTCTGGTTGGGGCTGACTGGAACCGTGGAGCTGGACGACGAAACGCTGCCGTTGACGGAGGAGATGATCGAGGAGCGCACGGTCATCACCACGCAGAACCAATTGCGG
>DASSBX010000046.1:0-2326 GCA_035698305.1 Miltoncostaeaceae bacterium
GTGGTCGCACGCCTACCAGCGCGACGTCGAGCGGATCTCGGAGAGCCGGGTGCGCTACCCGACGTTCGGCAGCTACGACCACCCCGGCTCGTTCCACCTGATGCGCGAGCCGCGGGGGATCACCCACGGCAAGGTGGGCTACCCCATCTACAGCTGCCACTGCCACATGCTCCACGAGATCTTCCCGATCGACCAGCTGGGGCACCCGCTGTGGGTGGAGCTGCACCCGCTCCACGACCGCGACGGCGAGACCGTCCACATCCACTACAAGGACCCCGCGATGTGGCCCGAGCGGTACTACGAGCAGGTCGGCCGGACCAAGCCCGCCGTCGCCGGCGGGTAGCCGCCGGCGGGTGGCCGCCGGCGGGTGGCCGCCGGCTACCCGCCGGCCGAGCGGCGCGCCCGCGCCCGGGGCGCCGCGGCGGCCTTCGCCTTCGCCTTCCCCGCCCCGGAGGCGCTCTTCGAGGCCGTCTTGGAGGCGGTCTTGGCGGCCGCCTCCTTCGCGCCGGCCGCCTTCTTGCCGGGCGCCTTCTTCGGGGCGGCCGCCGTCCCGCCGTCGCGCGGGCCGACCAGGCCGTCGATCGCCATCGACGCCACCTGGGCGCCGATCTGATCGGGCGTCCACCCGCCTCCCGGCTGGTACCAGTGGTAGACCCAGTTCATCATCCCGAAGAGGGTGAACGCGGCCAGCTTGGGGTCGAGGTCGCGGTTCACCGACCCCTCGTCCTGCGCCTCCCGGATCAGGTCGCGCAGGTAGTCCTCGTAGAAGCGGCGGCGCTCGACGATCTCGGCGAGCGGCTTCTCCGAGAGCGAGCGGTAGTCGTGGTAGAAGACCGCCATCTTCGTCACGTTCTGCGTGTTGAAGATGACGTGCTCGCCGATGTAGTACCTCAGCCGCTCGACGGCCGGCGCGTCGATCGCGCGGGTGCGCTCGACGATGCCCTTGAAGGCGTCGTGGACCTCCGAGAGGACCTGGAAGAGGAGGTCCTCCTTGGAGCGGATGTAGTAGTAGAGGCTCCCCTTCAGGATCCCCACGGCCTCGGCGATGTCGTGCACGGAGGTCTCCGCGTAGCCCTGATCGTGGAAGATCTGGGCGGCCGCATCGATGATGTCCTGCGTCCGCTTCTTGGAGGACGCGGTCCGCTCGGGCTCGTTGACGCCGCGCGAAACGGCACTCTTCTTCATCGCCTGACCTCGTGGTCGGTTCTCGGATGGACGTCTCGTGGACCGGATGCTTCGAGGAGCGCCCCCCCGGGGTCGGCCGCGTTCCCGTGCAGCCACGCGCCGTCCTCGCCGCGCAGGGGTGTGAACGCGGTCGGCCATGACCCTCCGGCCGCGGGGACCACCAGGTCCACCTCGAAGGAGAACAGCCGGGTGAGCTGCTCGTCGCGGGCGATCGTCTCATGCGGGACGACCTCCTCGGCGCAGACGACCGTCGTCCGGGTCGCGCGCGCCAGGACGACGTCGACGTCCCAGAGGTGGTCGGGCGGCCAGGGCACCTGCACGTTGCCGCGCTCGTCGGCCCGCCAGGCCTGGATGATCGCCACGTCGGGTCGCAGCGCCGGGACGGCGAGATACGACTCGCCCGAGTAGGGGTCCACCACGCGGCGCAGCCCGCGGGCGGTGACGAGGTCCGAGCCGAGGGCGGCCCGGGTCGGCAGGAACGGCACCCCCATCGCCGCCGCGCGGAGGCCGCCGACGAGCATCCACTCGCTCATCTCGCGGTCGTCGACCGACCCGCCGGCCACGGCGTCCGAGAAGCGCGGGGCGCGCCCGTGCAGTCCCAGCGAGACCGCGCTCGAGGTGATCGACCGCACCGCCCCCGCGGCGAGGAGCACCTCGACGTCGAGGCTGCCCACGAACGTGACCAGGTCCAGGTCGCGGCGCCCGGCCCGCGCCAGCTCCAGCACGGCGTCCACCGGCTTCCGGCTCATGCCCGCGCCGCCGATGCCGACGGTCGCCCCGTCCTGCACGGCGCCCACCAGGTCGTCCCATGTCCCGAGCGCGGCGCTCATGGGTGGAACCGCGGCGCGCGCCGCTCGACGAAGGCCGCGATGCCCTCGCGTGCCTCGGGCTGGGCGAGCGCCTCGATCACCGCGTCGCGCTCGATCGCCAGCCCGTGGTCCAGGTCGCCGTCGACCCCGTCGTTGAGGCAGCGCTTGATGAGGCGCAGGCTCGGAGCCGGCATCTCCGCGAGCCGCCCGGCCAGCGCGAGCGCCTCGGCGCGCGTCTCCTCGGGCGTCGCGCAGGCGCGTCCGACGAGGCCGATGCGCTCGGCCTCGGCCGCGCCGAGCCGCGTGCCCAGCATCAGCATCTCCGTCGCCCG
>DASSBX010000047.1:0-3502 GCA_035698305.1 Miltoncostaeaceae bacterium
ACGCCTGCGACCGGGCCGGCGCCCTGCTGATCCTGGACGAGGTGATCACCGGGTTCCGCGTCGCCCGCGGCGGCGCCCAGGAGCGCTACGGCGTCCGCGCCGACATCACCTGCTTCGGGAAGGTCATCGGCGGCGGGCTGCCGGTCGGCGCCTTCGGCGGCCGGGCCGACGTGATGCGCGAGCTGGCGCCGGAGGGCCCCTGCTACCAGGCGGGGACGCTGTCGGGGAACCCGCTCGCCACCGCCGCCGGCCTGGCCGTGCTGGGCGAGCTGGCGGCGCCCGGCGTGTACGAGCGGCTGGAGGAGCTGGGCGCCGCGCTCGAGGCCGCGGTCACCGACAGCGGCCTGCCGGTCACGGTGAACCGCGTCGGCGCGATGCTCACCCCGTTCTTCCGGGAGGGCCCGGTGCGGGACTACGCGGACGCGACCGGCAGCGACACCGCCGCATACGGGCGGCTCGCGCGCGCGCTGCTGGCGCAGGGCGTGTATCCGCCGCCGTCCCAGTTCGAGGCGTGGTTCGTGGGGCTGACCCACGACGACGCCGCGATCGGCGCGGTGCGCGACGCGCTCGCCCGGGCGGCCGCGGCGTGAGGCCGGTGCTCGCCGACGCGGTGGCCCTGGCCGGCGAGATGATCGACCCGGAGGCCGAGCCGCTGCTGGCGCCGCTGGTGGCGCCGCCGCTGACCCCCGACCAGGCGATCGGCCTGGACCTGATCCTCGAGGGCTTCCTGCTCCACCACGGCCGTCCGCGCCACGTCGCGCCGGCGGCGCCGGGGCGCGAGGTGCTGGCCGGCGACTACTGCTACGCCCACGGGCTGGTGCGGATCGCCGCCGCCGGCGACCTGTTCGTGGTCTCCTCCCTGGCCGACCTGATCGCCCTGGGCGCGTGCCTGGTCGCCGCCGGCGAGCGCGCGGGGCTGGTGCCGCTGTGGCGGGCCACCACGTGGGCGATCGCCGCGCGCGGCGGCCCCGGCGGCGCCGGGGTGGAGGCCCGCTTCCGCGCCGCCCAGGACGCGCTGCGCTCCGGCGCGGGCCCCGGGCTGCTGGAGGAGCTCGCCGCCACGCTGCCCCCCACCCCCGGACTGGAGGAGGCGCTCGCATGAGCGTGCCCGCATGAGCGTGCGCGACCTGCGCGAATGGATCCGGCAGCTCGACAGGTCCGGCGAGCTGGTGCGCGTGCGCGCCCGGGTCGACCCGCACCTGGAGATCACCGAGGTCGCCGACCGCGCGATGAAGTCGCCGGGCGGCGGGCCGGCGCTGCTGTTCGAGGACGTGGCGGGCAGCCGCCTGCCGGTGCTGATCAACCAGTTCGGCTCGGAGCGCCGCATGTGCATGGCGCTCGGCACCGACTCCCTCGAGGCGCTGGCCGGGAGGATCGGCGCGATGATGGAGCTCCAGCCGCCCCAGGGGATGGTCGAGAAGGTCAAGGCGCTCGGCAAGCTGCGCGAGCTGGCGTCCTTCTCGGCGAAGACGGTGAAGGAGGCGCCCTGCCAGGAGGTGTGGCTGGACGAGCCCGACCTCGACCTGCTGCCGATCCTCACCTGCTGGCCGGACGACGGCGGCCCGTTCGTCACGCTGCCCCTGGTGTTCAGCCGCGACCCCGTCACCGGGGCGCGCAACTGCGGCATGTACCGCATCCAGAAGCTCGACCGGCGCACCGCGATGATGCACTGGCAGATCCACAAGGACGGGGCCGCGCACCTGCGCGACTCGCGCGGGCGCGTGCCGGTGGCGGTCGCGATCGGCACCCACCCCGCCACGACGTACTCCGCCACCGCGCCGCTGCCGCCGGGGATCGACGAGATGATCTTCGCCGGGTTCCTGCGCGGCCGCAGCGTCGAGATGGTGCGCTGCCGCACCGTCGACCTGGAGGTGCCCGCCGAGTCCGAGGTGATCCTGGAGGGCTACGTCGACGCCACCGACCTGCGCCCCGAGGGCCCGTTCGGCGACCACACCGGTTTCTACACGCCCGTCGACGACTACCCGACGTTCCACGTCACCGGTATGTCGATGCGCCGCGACGCCGTCTACAGCACCACCATCGTCGGAGTGCCGCCGATGGAGGACTTCTGGCTGGGGAAGGCCACCGAGCGCCTGTTCCTGCCCATCCTGAAGATGACGCTGCCCGACCTGGTGGACATGAACCTGCCGCTGGAGGGCGTGTTCCACAACTGCGCCATCGTGTCGGTGAAGAAGCGCTATCCCGGCCACGCGAAGAAGCTGATGGCCGCCGTCTGGGGCCTCGGCCTGCTCTCGCTGAGCCGCTGCGTGGTGGTGGTCGACCACGACGTGGACGTCCAGGACCTGTCCGCCGTCGCGTTCCAGGCGTTCTCGAACGTGGACGCCGGCCGGGACATGCTGGTGGTCGAGGGACCGGTCGACGCGCTCGACCACGCCGCCCCCTATTTCGCCTACGGATCGAAGGTCGGCTTCGACGCGACCCGCAAGTGGGAGGGCGAGGGCGTGGTGCGGCCGTGGCCCGACGCCATCCGGATGAGCGACGACGTCCGGGCGCTCGTCGACCGCCGCTGGGCCGAGTACGGGATCGAAGGCCCCTCTCACAAAGGGACGTCCATCCCTCGGCGGCGTCGTTGAATCTGACCCCTCCGTCGGGTTGAATCCCGCGGGCTGGGGGTCCGCTCGTACGATCGGCAGGAGGTCGGGTTGGCAGAGAGCCAGGGGGACGGCGCGAAGGGGGGCGCACGCGGGGGCCAGTACCAGGGGCCCGTGGCGCACGAGCCCGAGACCGTCCACGACCACTCGGACGACCCCGGGTTCGTCACCCGCACCAAGTTCCTGACCGGCGTCGCCCTGGTCACCGGCGGCGTCATGACCGCCGCCATCCTCGTCCCGGTCGTCGGCTTCGCGGTCGCCGACACGGTCAAGGACGAGCAGTGGGAGTGGGTCGACATCGGCCCGCTGTCGGACTTCCCGGACGGCGAGACCACCTCGATCGCGGTCAGCGGCCCCGACCCGGAGGCCGACCGGCGTGCGTACATCCGCCGCAAGGACGAGGCGATCATCGCGATCTGGAACCGCTGCGCCCACCTCGGGTGCCCGGTCGCCTACTCCCCGGGCGGCGACGTCTACGCCTGCCCGTGCCACGGCGGCGCCTACGACTCGCTGGGCCTCGTCACCTCGGGTCCGCCGCCGCGTCCGATGGACCGCTTCGACGTGAAGGTGGTCTCGGGCGACGGCAAGGACCTCGCGAAGCAGGAGATCCCCGCGGACGGGTGTCCCACGAAGGGCCTCCCCGCCGACGCCCGTCTGTTGCTCGGCCGGCCGTTCTCGATCGACGAGGACCAGAACCCGTACGAGCTGCACGGCCCGGGTGAGCCCGTGACCGGTGCGCTCGCGAACCTCTACCCCTTCTAGGGAGGCGGCGCGGATGGCCACCACCGACATCGGACCCAAGAACCCGGCCATCAAGGCCGGCGAGGCCGTCGTCGACTACGTCGACCAGCGGAGCGGCGTCAGCACCGGGTTCAAGTGGTTCATGTTCC
>DASSBX010000048.1:0-5948 GCA_035698305.1 Miltoncostaeaceae bacterium
CAGGAAGAACCGCGGGCTCAGCTATCCGCCCTCGCGTAGCTGGCCTGACGCTGGTCGCGGACGACCTTGCCGTCCTCGAGCGCGACGACCCGCATCTGCATCTTGTCGACCATCTCGCGGTCGTGCGTGGCCATGATGACCGTGGTGCCGGTGCGGTTGATGCGGTACAGCAGCTGCATGATGCCGATGGACGTCTCGGGGTCGAGGTTCCCCGTGGGCTCGTCGGCGATCAGCAGGCGCGGGTGGTTGACGAACGCGCGGGCGATCGACACCCGCTGCTGCTCGCCGCCGGACAGCTCGTTGGGGTAGCGGTCCGACTTGTCGGACAGGCCCACCAGCGCGAGGATCTCGGGCACCTTGCGGCGCGTGTTGCGCGGGTTCTCGCCGATCACCTGGAGCGCGTAGGCGACGTTCTCGTAGACGGTGCGGCCGGCCAGCAGCTTGTAGTCCTGGAACACGCAGCCGATCGAGCGGCGCAGGTACGGCACCCGCGAGCGCCGCAGGCGCTGCAGGTTGCGGCCGCCGACGGTGATCGTGCCCCCGGTCGGCTCGAACTCCTTGATGAGGAGCCGGATGAAGGTGGACTTCCCGGAGCCGGACGGGCCCACCAGGAACACGAACTCGCCGCTCTCGATGGAGAGGGACACGTCGTCCAGGCCGATCGCGTCGGTGGTGTACGCCTTCGACACCCCGTCCAGGATGACCATCGGGCCCTCGCCGGGGCGCAGCATGGTGCGGCGGTCGGCGCGGCGCGACAGGGGCGCGTCCTCCCGCCGGGCCTCGCGGCGGCGGGAGCGCTCATCGGCGCGGGACGACCGCGCGTCGGGCTCGGGGGATGTCGGGGGGGCGGCGTCGGTGCTCATGCTGACGACCTATGCGTTGTGGGGACGTGCGGGGGTGACGTGTCGTCACTCAACCCATCGGCGGAATACGGCGTCCCGTGAGGCCGGGTGACACTAGCACGGTATTTCGCGCGTCCCACCGCCCATCGGGGTTCGACAGACGGGACATCAGTCCTCCGCGCCGGCGTCGCCGACGGCCGCGCCACCGCGGGCCCGCCGCTCCAGCTCCGCGCGGATGAACCCGTCCAGATCGCCGTCCAGCACCCCCTGGGCGTTGCCCGTCTCGTGGCCCGTCCGGAGGTCCTTCACCATCGTGTACGGGTGGATGACGTAGGAGCGGATCTGGCTGCCGAATCCGATGCTCTGGCTCTCGCCGCGAGCCTTCGCCGCCTCCGCCTCGCGGCGCTCCAGCTCCAGCTGGACCAGGCGCGACCTCAGCATCGCCATCGCCGTCGCACGGTTCTGGGTCTGGGAGCGCTCGTTCTGGCACTGCACCACGATCTTCGTGGGCAGGTGGGTGAGCCTCACCGCCGAGTCGGTCTGGTTGACGTGCTGGCCACCCGCGCCGCTGGCCCGGTACGTGTCGATCTTCAGGTCCTTGTCGAGGATCTCCACGTCCACGTCGTCGGAGACGAGCGGCGCGACGTCCACGGCCGCGAACGACGTCTGGCGCCGGTTGGCGGAATCGAACGGCGACAGGCGCACCAGCCGGTGCACGCCCCGCTCGGCCTGGAGGAGCCCGTATGCGTTCTGGCCGTGGACGGTGAACGTCACCGACTTGAGGCCCGCCTCGGTGCCCTCCTGGGCCTCCTTCAGGTCGGCCTTCAGGCCGCGGTGCTCCGCCCAGCGCAGGTACATGCGCAGCAGCATCTCGGCCCAGTCCTGGGCGTCGGTGCCGCCCTCCCCCGCGTTGATGGTCACGACCGCGTCCCCGCCGTCGTGCTCGCCGGAGAACAGGCGGGCCTCCTCCAGCCCGGCGAGCGTCTGGTCGGCGCGGTCGATCCCCTCGGCCAACTCGCCGAGCATGTCGCCGTCGAGGCCGCCGGCGCGCTCCTCCTCGCGCAGCAGGTCGGCCATCTCGGCCAGGCCGTCGATCTCCTCGGCCAGCGCGCGGTACTGGGAGAGGCGTCCGCTGGCTCCCGCGTGCTCGGACGAGATGCGCGCCGCCGCCGCCTGGTCGTCCCAGAAGCCGGGGGCCCCCATCCGCCGCTCGAGGTCGGCGACACGCTCCTCGAGCGCGGGCGGGTCGAGGTAGTCGCCCAGCACGCCGGCGCGCTCGCGCAGCGCGGCGGCCCGCGGGATCAGCTCGTCGAGCGAGAGGGTGGAGTCGGTGCTCATGGGCGGCGCCCCGCGGGCGCTACGCCCCGTGGCAGCGCTTGTACTTCTTGCCCGACCCGCAGGGGCAGGGGTCGTTGCGACCGACCTTGTCCTCCTCGGACAGCACCCGCTGCTCGACCACCGCGACGGGCGGCCCGCGGCGCTCCTCGGCCTCCTCCTCGTAGTCGGCCTCCACGATCTCGCCGCCGTCGGCGCCGTCGAAGCCCTGCATCGGGTCGTCCGCGTAGGAGTAGTCGACGTTCTCGACGCGCTGGTCCTCGGTCTCCGGCGCCTTGTCCACCTGGATGTGGAACATGTACCGGACGAACTCGGCCTTCACGATGCCCATCATCTCGTCGAACATCGAGTGGCCCTCGAGCCGGTACTCGGAGAGCGGGTCCTTCTGGCCGAGGGCGCGGAGGTGGATGCCCTCGCGGAGGTAGTCCATGTTGTAGAGGTGCTCGCGCCAGTGCTGGTCGATGAGCTGGAGCAGCACCCACCGCTCGAGCTCGCGCACCAGCTCCGGGCCGAGCTCCTCCTCGCGCTTGTCGTACGCGTCCATGATGTCGTCCTCGAGCTTGTCGAGGAGCTCCTCGCGCGTGAGCGGGTCGGCCTCGTCCTCCAGGTCGCCGCGGATGTCGTCGAGGGTGAAGCTCATGGGGTAGTAGCCCTGGAGCGTCGTGAACAGCGACTCGACGTCCCAGTCGGCCGGCAGCGACTCCTCGTCGCCGTACTCGTCCACCGTCGAGACGAGCAGCTCGGCGATCCAGTCGCGGGCCTGCTCGCCGAGGTCCTCGCCCTCCAGCACCCGGCGGCGCTCCGAGTAGATGACCTCGCGCTGCTTGTTGAGCACGTCGTCGTAGTCGAGGACGCGCTTGCGGATGTTGAAGTTCTGCTCCTCGACCTTCTTCTGGGCGCCCTCGACCGTCTTCGAGAGCATCTTCGCCTCGATCGGGAGGTCGTCCCCGGGTCCGAGCCGGTCGAGGATCTTGTAGATCCTGTCGCCCGCGAAGATGCGGATCAGGTCGTCCTCGGCGGACAGGAAGAAGCGGGAGCGGCCCGGGTCGCCCTGACGGCCGGCGCGGCCGCGGAGCTGGTTGTCGATGCGGCGGCTCTCGTGACGCTCGGTGCCCACGATGTAGAGGCCGCCGAGGTCGGCCACGCCCTCGCCCAGCTTGATGTCGACACCGCGGCCGGCCATGTTCGTCGCGATCGTGACCGACCCCTGCTCGCCGGCGCGGGCGATGATCTCGGCCTCGCGGGCGTGGTTCTTCGCGTTCAGCACCTCGTGCGGGACCCCCCGCCGGGTGAGCATCCCCGAGAGCAGCTCGGAGATCTCGACCGAGATCGTGCCGACGAGGACCGGCTGGCCGCGCTCGTGGGCGTCGGCGATGTCGTCGACGACCGCGCGGTACTTCGCGTCCTTCGTCTTGAAGATGAAGTCGTTCTCGTCGGCCCGGACCATCGGCCGGTGCGTCGGGATCGACGTCACGTCGGTCTCGTAGATCTTCGCGAACTCGTTGGCCTCGGTGGAGGCCGTGCCCGTCATGCCCGAGAGCTTCTCGTACATGCGGAAGTAGTTCTGGAGGGTGATCGTGGCGAGGGTCTGGTTCTCCTCGCGGATCCGCAGCCCCTCCTTCGCCTCGAGCGCCTGGTGGAGGCCCTCGGAGTAGCGCCGGCCCTCGAGCACGCGGCCGGTGAATTCGTCGACGATCAGCAGCTCGCCGTCGCGGACGATGTACTCCTTGTCCTTCTTGTAGAGGGCGTGCGCCTTCAGCGCCTGGATGAGGTGGTTCACCAGGTTGCCGTTGACGTCGAGATAGAGGTTCTCGATGCCGAGCGCCTGCTCCACCTTCTCCACGCCGCTCTCGGTGGGCGACGCCGCGCGGTGCTTCTCGTCCACGTCGTAGTCGACGCCCGCCTTCAGTGTGGGGACGATGCGCGCGAAGCGGTAGTAGGTGTCGGTCGCGGCCTCCGGGACGCCGGAGATGATCAGCGGCGTCCGGGCCTCGTCGATCAGGATCGAGTCGACCTCGTCCACGATGCAGAAGTAGTGGCCGCGCTGGACGCAGTCCTCGAGCCGGACCGCCATGTTGTCGCGCAGGTAGTCGAAGCCGAACTCGGAGTTGGTGCCGTAGGTGGCGTCGGCGGCGTAGGCCTCGCGGCGCTGGGTCTCGGGCATCATCGAGCCGATCACGCCGACCGAGATCCCCAGGAACTCGTAGAGGGGCCGCATCCACTCGGCGTCGCGGCTCGCGAGGTAGTCGTTGACGGTGACCACGTGCACGCCGCGGCCGGTGAGCGCGTTGAGGTAGACGGCGGGCGTGGCCGCGAAGGTCTTGCCCTCGCCGGTCTTCATCTCGGCGACCCGGCCCAGGTTGAGGGTCATCGCGCCGATCATCTGGACGTCGAACAGCCGCATGCCGAGCACGCGGCGGCCCGCCTCGCGGACCATCGCGAAGGCGTCGACCAGGACGTCGTCGAGCGCCTCGCCCTCGGCCAGCCGCGCCTTGAACTCATCCGTCCGGGCACGGAGCTCCCCGTCGCTCAGCGACTCCATGTCGGGCTCGAGGGCGTTGATCCTCGCGACCTGGCCCTGCATGCCCTTCAGGACCCGGCCCTCGCCGACCCGGAGGACCTTGTTGATGAGATCGGTGCTCATGGGCAGCACGCTCGCGGTAGCGGTGTCACGGCCGTCGGTAATCGTAGCGCAGGGGTCCCTTCGGCCCCCCGCCCCCCGAACCGTAGCCACGGGGCGCCCGACGGCCGCCGCGGGTGCCCGCCCTCGCCGGGGCGGTGGTCACCGCCGCCCCCGCGGGGGCGGCTCAGTCGTCGGGCGCGATGAGCCCGTAGTCGCCGTCGCGGCGGCGGTACACGACGTTCACCCGGCCGTCGGACTCGTTGCGGAAGACGTAGAAGTCGTGGTGGAGCATGTCCATGTGGAGGGCGGCGTCCTCCGGCGACATCGGCTTCATCTCGAAGCTCTTGCTCTTCACCAGCCGCGGCCCCGCCGGCTCGTCGGTGGCGCCGGCCATCTGCTGCTCGATGAGCTCCGGCACCTCGTCCAGGGGCGCCCGCCCGTGGTGGTCGCGACGGCGCTCGCGGTAGCGCCGCGCCTGGCGCTCCAGCTTGCGGGCGGCGGCGTCGATCGCCGCGTACATGTCGTCGGAGGACTCGCGCACCCGCAGCACCGGACCCTTGGTGCGGACCGTCACCTCCGCGATCTGCGGGGCCGAGATCTTCGGGTTGCGCTCGACGGACAGCTCCAGCTCGACCTGCGTCGCGTCGTCCCAGGGCGGGAAGACCCTCGCGACCCGCTCGAGCTTCTGCTCGGCGTGATCGAAGAGCGCGTCCGTGACCGACATCCCCTTGCCCTTGACCTGGAGCTGCACGGGAGCCTCCTCGCTTCGATGCCGGGCACGGATGTTAGTGGAGCCCCCTGGGGCGACCTAGCCTCGGACGGCCCGCGCGAAGCAGACGGCGCCGACCGACTCGGCGCCGCCGTGACGAAGCGCCCGGGCGCACGCCGCCAGCGTGGCCCCGGTGGTCCGCACGTCGTCCACCAGCACCGCCCGCGGGGGCACCGGGTCGGCGCCGCCCGGGGCGTAGGCCGCCGCCGCCTGGCGGACGCGCGCGGTCGCCGACGCCCCCCGCTGCGGCGGGCCCTCGCGCACACGGCGCAGGCAGCCCCGCACCGGCAGGCCCCACCGCCGCCCGAGGGCACCGGCGATCAGGGCGCCCTGGTTGAACCCCCGCTCCCGCTCCCGCCCCCCGGCGAGCGGCACCGGC
>DASSBX010000049.1:0-5245 GCA_035698305.1 Miltoncostaeaceae bacterium
ACGTGCAGAGGCGCATGCGCCGCTATCCTAGGCGGCGGGGAGCCGGACCCGCCGGAGTCCCGCGCGCCACCCGGAGGAGGGCGGCCATCGGCACGTCACCGCAGGAGCTCGACGTCGGCGCCCGGCAGGGCGTCGGCCCCGCCGTCTGGCGGCTCGTCGACCGCAGCGGCATCACCCCGAACACGATCACGATCCTGGGCTTCCTCGGGATCTGCGGCGCGTCCTGGCTGGCCCTGGAGCGCTACTGGGTGCTCAGCTCCCTGCTGTTCATCGCCTCGGGCCTGGTCGACTCGCTCGACGGGCTGGTCGCCCGCCACCAGGGCCGCGCCACCGCGTTCGGGGCGTTCCTCGACTCGACCCTCGACCGGCTGGCCGAGGCCGTCGTGTTCGGCGCGATCGGCATCACCTTCGCCCAGGACGACATGGACTGGGCGCTGGCGGCGTGCTTCGCGGCGCTCGCCGGGTCGTTCATCGTCTCCTACGCCCGGGCCCGCGCGGAGGGTCTCGGCATCCCCGGCACCAGCGGCGGGCTGATGGGGCGCCCGGAGCGGCTGGTGATCGTGGGCGCGGGGCTCTTCCTCGGCGCCGTCGGCGACGTCCTGCCGGTGCTGATGGTGATCCTCGCGGTCCTGAGCCTGATGACTGCGGCCCACCGGATCCTGATCGTGTACCGGGCCTCGGACGGCCGCGCCCCGCGACGGCCCTGATGCCCGGGGCGGGCATGCGCATCGCCCTGCTGTGCCCCAACGTGTGGCCGCCGCGCGACGACGTGGCGCACCACGTCGCCGCCGAGGCCGCCGCCCTGGCGCGGCGCGGCCACCGCGTGACGGTGCTCGCCCCCACCACCGAGCGCGCGCGCGTCACCGCGGGGCGGGCGCTGCTGCACGCCGCGCGCGAGGGCGACGGGTCGGCGCTCTCCCCCGCGGGGCCCGGGGTGCTGGAGGTGGGCCTGGGCCGCGCGGCGATGCCGGGCGCGCTGGAGGAGGCGCTGTCGGAGCGGGCGTGGGACGTGGTGCACCTGCACGAGCCGCTCGCGCCGAGCCCCGCCCTGACGGCCCTGCGCCACGCCCGTGGCGCCACGGCCGTGACGTTCCACCGGGCCGAGACCCTCGCCGGCGTCGCGTTCCTGCGGCCGCTGCTCGACCGCGCGCTGGCGCGCACGCGCCTGCGGATCGTCACGAGCGCGGCGGCGGCGCGGACGCTCGGCGACATCCTGCCCGGCGACTACGCGCTGATCCGCCCCGGGGCCGACGTCGCCGCCCTGGCGCCGGGCCCGGAGCCCGCCGGGCCGCCCGGCCTGGTGCTGGTGGCCCGCGGCCGTGACCGGGTGGGCGTGCGCTTCGCGCTGAGCCTGCTGCGCGGCCTCGACCTCTCCGCCGTCGGCGCGATCACGCTGATCGGCCCGGCCGACGCCCCCTGGCGCACCCGGGCCGCGGTGCCGAAGGCGCTGCGCGGCACCGTGACGGTGGCGCCCGACGGTGGCCCCGCCTCGCGGGTCACCGCGCTCGCCGCCGGGCGCATCGCGGTGCTGGCCGACGCGGCCGACGCCGCCGGCCCGGTGCTGGCCGAGGCGCAGGCGGCGGGGTGCGCCGTCCTGGCGCCCCGCTCGCCCGGGGCGGATGAGGGCGTCGCCCACGGCGTCAACGGGCTGGTACTGCCCCCGTTCACCCGCGAGGCGTGGATCGACGCCGTCGCGCAGCTCGTCGCCGACCCCGCCCGCCGGGCGGCGATGTCGGCGGCCGCGCGGGTGGGCGCCCGCTCGTGGGACGACGCCGCCGCGGAGCTCGACGCGCGGTACCGCGACGCGCTGGCGGCGGCGCCCGGGGAGCCGGGCGAGGCGCGCGTGCGGGCGGACCTGCGGGTGCGCATGGGGCCAGGCCTCGACCCCGCCCGGCTCATCGCCGCGTGCCGCGCCCGCGACATCGGGATGGTGGCGGTGGCGTCGCCCCAGGGCGTGGCGCCGGCCCTCGCCGTCCGCGCCGCGGCGCCCGAGGGGCTCACGGTGGTGCCCGGCCAGGAGGTGGCGACCGCCGAGGGGCCCCTGGTGGGCCTGTTCACCGAGCGGGACGTCCCCGCGGGCCTCACGCTCGCCGAGACGGCGGCAGCGATCCACGCCCAGGGCGGCCTGGTGATGGTCCCCGATCCCGAGGGGGCCACGGGCGCGCCGGCGCCCGAGGCGCTGCGGACGCTCGGGGGCGCAGCCGACCTGCACGAGGTCCGCGGCGCATCGGCCTGGGAGGTGCTGCGCCGGGCGGGGCTGCTGCCGTGCGCCGGCAGCGGCGCCGAGCGCGCCGACGCGGTGGGGGCCGGGCTCACCGAGATGCGCGCCGCGGCCGACCCCGCCGCGTTCCTGGCCGCTGTCGCCGACGCGCGGGCACCCCGTCCGCCGCGACGCCGCAGGCGGGCGCCTGCACCCTGAAACGCGACCCGGCAGGAGTAACGCGGACCCCTGTGAATACCGTCCCCGCACATGACCCCTGACCCCCCCACGCCGCGCCCCACCCGCCGCTCCGGCGGCCGCCGCAGCGGTCCCGCACCCATGACCGGGTCGAGCCCCGAGGACATCCAGGACGCGTACCAGCGCCGCGCGATCGCGGAGATCGCGGCGCTGAACGACGAGATCATCGCCTGCGAGCCGTGCCAGGCCGACGCCGAGCTGCCGGTCATGAGCTCCGGCTCGCCGCAGGCCGAGATCATGCTGGTGAAGTGGACCGCCTCGGTGGCCGAGCGCCAGGAGGGCGTCGCGTTCTTCGGTCGCGCGGGCACCGCGATCCTGAAGAGCGTGCAACGCCTCGGGATCGACCCGCTGATGCTGTACGGCACCCTGTGCCTCAAGTGCGCGCGGCTGGCGCCGGACGAGGCGCTGGAGCTGTGCCTGCCGTGGCTCGCCCGCGAGGTCCACATCGTCCAGCCCAAGCTGATCGTGCCGATGGGCGAGGACGTGGTGGAGGCCCTGGCGAACCTCGGCTTCCCCCTGGCCGAGCCCCTCCGGGCGGAGCCGGGCGAGGTGCAACGCTGGACCCCGACGATCGAGGCGCTCTACGTGCCCGACATCGACGCCTCGCTGGACGAGCAGAACGCCAAGCGGGCGTTCTGGGCGGCGTTCCGGGCGATCGGCGACTGGCACCAGGCCCAGCCGCCCTACTAGTGTCCCGCGCCAGAAATAGCGTGGTGATTCCCGGCTGCATCCCATCGCCGGACGGCGTCCTCGACCGGCGCAATACTCCCGATATTGCGCCGGATCTGCGTCCTTGCCCGGCGGGGGATTCGCTCGGGAATCCCATACGAACTTCCGACGCGGAACACTAGCCGGCTCGGGTGGAGCCGCTCGCGACGCCGCTGAAGGCGTTGGCGGCGCTCGCCGCCGGCTGGCTCCTCGCGCGTCTCGTCTCGACCCCGCGCCAGCTGATCGCGCTGGCGCTGATCGCGTCGGCGGTCGACGCGGTGTCGGTGGCCGCCGGCCCGAGCCGCAGCATCGTGGAGGACGGCTCCGACGCGTTCGAGCGCGTCGCCCTGCACCTGCCGCCGTGGGACGCTCAGGCCCTCCTGGGGCCCGTGGACGTGGTGTTCCTGGGGCTGTTCGCCTTCGGCGCCTCCCGGGTGGGGATGCGGACCGGCTTGGTGGCGATCGCGACGCTCACCGGGCTCGTGATCGGGGTCGGGGCGGCGCTCGGCGCCGACGCGGCGCTCCCCGCGATCCCGTTCATGGCCGCCGGCCTGCTCGTGGCGGCGGCCGTCAGCCGACCGACGTGAGGAAGCCGCGCAGCTCGCGCTCGAACGCCTCCGGCGCCTCGAGGTTCACGACGTGGCCGACGTCCGGCAGCAGCACCAGCGCGGCGCCGGGGATGGCGGCGTGGAGCCGGCGGGCGACGTCCGGCGACGCGCGGGCGTCCTCCTCGCCGTTGAGCACGAGCACGGGCACCGCCAGGTCGGGGAGCGCGGGGCGCAGGTCGGCCTCGGCGAACGCGCGGATCATCGCGACCGCGCCGGCCGGCCGCACGTCGAGCACCATCCGCAGCTGCGCGGCGCGCACCTCGTCGGGGACCGGCCCCGCGAAGAAGCCGTCGAGGTAGCCCTCGGCCCACTCCGCGGGCGGACGCCGGGACTCCTCGACGGCCCGCTCCAGGCGGGCGCGTACCTCCTCCGGCGGCAGCGACCCCGCCCACCCGGCGTACGCGCCGACCAGGACCAGCGACCGGGGGAGCCCCGGGTGGCGGCGGCAGAGCTCCAGGGCCAGCCCGCCGCCCCACGACAGCCCGCACACGTGGGGCCGCTCCAGGCCGAGGGCGGCGGCCAGCCCCGCCAGCGCGTCGGCGTAGTCGCCGAGCGCGGCGCCCGGCGGGAGGTCGTCGCTCGCCCCGCAGCCGGGCGCGTCCCACGCGACGACGTGGAAGGCGTCGGCGAGCCGCTCGAGCTGCCCGGCCCACTGGCGGCCGTCGCTCCAGCCGCCGTGCAGGAGCAGCAGCGGCGGGCCCGCGCCCGCGCGCCGGTACGCCACCGCGCGCCCGGCCACCTCCACCCGCTCGGGGCGGGCGCCCGTCAGAGCCAGCCGCGGTCGTCCGCGACGCGGATCGCCTCGATGCGGTTGCGGACGCCGGTCTTCGCGATCGCCGCCGACAGGTAGTTGCGGACCGTCCCCTCGGAGAGGAAGAGCGCCTTCGCGATGTCGGCGACGGTGGCGCCTCCCCGCGCCGCCACCAGCACGTCGCGCTCGCGTCCCGTCAGCGGCGACGGGCCGCCCGCCAGGGTGGCGGCGGCCAGCGCCGGATCGACGACCCGCCCGCCGGCGGCGACGCGCCGGACCGCGTCGGCGAGCTGCTCCGCGGGGGCGTCCTTCACGACGAACCCGAGCGCCCCCGACTCCATCGCCCGTCGCAGGTGGCCGGGGCGGCCGAACGTGGTGAGGATGATGACCCGCACGCCGGGCAGCTCCCGCCCCAGGGCGGTCGCGGCGGCCAGGCCGTCCAGGCCTGGCATCTCGATGTCGAGCAGCGCGACGTCCGGGGCGGCGCGGCGCGCCGCCGCGACCACCTCGTCGCCGCGCCCCACCTCCGCGACCACCTCGAAGTCGTCCTCCAGCTCGAGCAGGGCGGCGAGCGCCTGGCGCACCAGGGCCTGGTCGTCGGCGAGGAGCAGGCGGATGCTCATGCGGGCACCGGGTCGCCCATGTCCACCCGCAGGCGCCAGCCGCCGGCGCCCGCGCCCGCCCACACCGTGCCGCCCGCGGCGGCGACCCGCTCGCGCA
>DASSBX010000050.1:0-8197 GCA_035698305.1 Miltoncostaeaceae bacterium
CGGGCGCCAAGGCCGCACGCGCCACCGCGGTGCGGCGCGCGCTCTGGCCCGAGGGCACACCGACGCCGGGGACCGGGGGCGCGACGCCGCCCGCGCCGCCGCCACCGCACGCCCAGATCCTGTCCGCCGAGCGGCGCATCCAGCGCATCGGCGACGCCTACCGCACCTCGTGGTCCGACAGGGCGAGGGGGACGCGCGTCCCGGCATCCAGCGTCGGGTCGAAGGGGAACGTCGCCGCGCACGGCTTCATGAACCTGCCGCCGCTCCTCGTGGCCGCCCTCGCCGGCAGCGACGCCGGCAACCTGAAGTGGCTCGACACGGGGCAGGAGGACTTCATGCACTTCGAGCTGAACCCACGCCCGCCGCTCTTCACGGCAGGCGCGATCCCCGACCCGGCGCCCCCCGACCCGGTCCACGGGCCGCCGGCGACGTAGGGCGCGGGCGGCGGGCCTCGTCGCGGGACGGCCCGGACCGTACGATCGGCCGATGCCCGGCACCGTCGTCTTCATCCCCGCCTTCAACGAGGAGGCCAACATGCCGGCGGTGCTCGACGAGCTCCGCGCCGTGCTGCCCGACGCGGACGTGCTGGTGATCGACGACGGCTCCACCGACGCCACGGCGCAGGTGGCGCGCGACCGTGGGGCGGAGGTCGTGTCGTTCGGCGAGAACCGCGGCCTCCGCGCGGGGATCGCGGCCGGCTACCGCGAGGCCATGGCGCGCGGCTACGCGATCTGCGGGCGCGTGGACGCCGACGGCCAGCATCCCGTCGCCGAGCTGGCGCGCCTCATCGCGCTGGTGCGCGCCGACCGGTGCGACGTGGCCGTGGGGTCGCGGTTCGCCGCCGGCGAGGGCTACGACGCCGACCGCTACATCCCGAGCCCCTCCCGCCGGTTCGGCATCGGGCTGCTGCAGGGCGCCATGCGCCTGCGGCTGGGACGCCGGTTCATGGACGCCACCAGCGGCATGGCGGCCGTCAACGCGACGGCGATGCCGCTCATGGCGGCCCCGTACACCAGCGGCGCACCCGAGGTGGAGGCCCTGCTGCGACTCCATCGCGCCGGCCTGCGCGTGGAGGAGGTGGCCGTGGAGATGCGGCCGCGCGCCAGCGGCGAGTCGCGGCTGCACGGCGCCGTCGCCTGGAAGCTCGTGGTGACGGTGATCGGCACGCTCATCTTCTTCGGGTGGCTGCGGCACCGGCGCGGATGAGCGCCGGGCGGGTCGTCGCGGTGCTGGGCTTCTCCGCCCGCCGCGCAGGGGCGCTGCATCCGGTGTGCGCCGCGCGGGTGCGGCGGGCCGGCGAGCTGGCGACGGCCGACGACGTGGTGCTGCTGTCGGGCTGGGCGCGCAACCGGGGGGGACGCTCCGAGGCCGAGCTGATGCGGCGCGCGTGGCGGGGCGCGCCGAGCCGCATCCTGCTGGACGACGGCGCCCGCCACACCGCCGAGAACGCCGTGAACGCCGCGCAGATCGCCCGCGAGCTTGGGGCCTCCGAGGTGCTGGTGGTCACCTCACGATGGCACGCGCCGAGGGCGGCCCTGTTCTTCCGCTGGTACCTGCGCGGCAGCGGCGTCGCCGTGCGCATCGCATCCGCCCGCGGGCCCCTTGCGGCGGGCCCGGTGGCGCGCGAGGCGGCGGTGTGGCCCCTCGTGCCGGCGCAGATCGCGCGCACCCCCTCGCGCCGGAAGGGCTGATCGACGGCGTTCCGCCGGGCGCGGGCGTCAAGCTTCGCGGGCGGTGACCGATGGGGCGGGGGACAGCGCGCCACGGGCCCACCGGGGCGCCGACGAGCGAGGTATCCCGTGAACATGATCCGCATCGGCGTCGTCGGTGCCGGTGAGACCGGCACGCCACTGCTCGGCGAGCTCTTCTCCGCCGACTTCGTCGACGTGGTCGGCGTGGCCGACCTCGACCCGGACGCCCCCGGACTGGCGCTCGCCAGGGCCCACGGCTGCGCGACGTTCAGCGACGCGATGGACGTCGCCGAGCTGAGCGAGGGAGTCGACATCATCATCGACACGACCGGCGTCCCCGAGGTGCGGGACCGGCTCCGCGCGCAGATGCAGGAGTCCGGCAACCACCACACCATCATCATGCACGAGCTGATCGCGGTGCTGGTGATGTCGCTCTCGCAGGGCCGCCTGGTCGCCAGCAAGCACGGCGCCGTCGACTACGAGAGCCCCACCGCGCACACCGCCGCGTAGCCCCGCCCCCGCCGCCCCCGTCAGGGCAGGCGGTGGCGGACCGGCTCGAGCCCGAGGGCGCGGCGCACCCGGCCCACGCGTACGACGAGCACGACGGCGGCGACCGCGCAGAGCACCGCCGACGCGGCGACGAGCGCCACCAACCCGCCGAGGGACGGCGCGCGCCCGGCGACGGTCGCGAACACCATGGCCGCCAGGGCGATGAGCGCCCCGGTCGTCGCGGCGGCCGCGGCGGCGGTCCACGCCATCCGGCGGGTCAGCGGATCCGCGGGACCCCGGGCGTGGGGCCCGCCGTGACCGTGGGGGAGCGGGCTAATCGTCACCCACCACCTGGATGATCGTCTTGCCGGAGGTGCGCCGGCCCGGGGCGAACGCCGCGGCCGCCTCCTCCAGGGGGCGGACGGCGCCGACGATCGGCGTGAGGCGTCCGGCGCGGACCCGCGCCGCCAGGTCGGCGAGCCGCGCGCGATCGGGCTCGACCACGAAGAAGACGGCGCGCCCGTCCTCGGGTTGCACCCGGGGGGGCGCCGCGATGGTCACGAGGGTGCCGCCGGGCCGCACGAGCGCGGTGGAGCGATCGAGGATCTCGCCCCCGATGACGTCGAGGACCACGTCGACCTGGCCGACGTCCTCCAGCGTCTCGGCGTCGAGGTCGACGAACGCGTCCGTTCCGAGGCCGAGCGCGACGTCGCGGTCGGCGGCCCGTCCGGTGCCGATCACCCGGGCGCCCACCTCCCGGGCGAGCTGGACGGCGATGGAGCCGACGCCGCCGGCGGCGCCGTGGATGAGCACCGTCTGGCCGGTGGTGAGCCGCCCGTGGTCGAAGAGCGCCTGCCACGCGGTGAGGCCCGAGATCGGCAGGGCGGCCGCCACCGGGTGGTCGATGTCGGCGGCGAGCGGGGCGAGGTTGCGCGCCTCCACGGCGGTGTACTCCGCCAGGGAGCCGTCGCGCGCCCAGTCGGTGATGCCGAACACGCGCTGGCCGACGCTGAGGCCGGTGGTGCCGTAACCCAGCCCGGCGACGACTCCGGACAGCTCGTGCCCCGGCACGCTCGGGGTGCGGTCACGGCCGGCCCGGTCCGTCCAGGTGGCGGGCCAATCGAGCTCGCCGGGGGTGAAGCCGGCGGCGTGGACCCGCACGATGACGTCGTTCTCGGCGGCGTGGGGGTGCGGCAGGTCGGTCAGGCTGAGCCCGCCGACGCCTGCGGCGGGGTCGCGCACGATGATGGCTCGCATCTGACCCGGGCGCTCGGATTAGGTGGCGGCCGGACATTTCGGAGCGGGGGCCCGACCGCCGAAAACCCCCGCGTCTCGCCGCCGAGTGTACCGGAGCGGGAATGTCCCATCGCCGCGCCGGCGTGGGGCCGCCGCGGGGCGCGGATCAGCGCCTGCGCCCGAAGGACAGGTACGCCAGCGGCCCGAGGAGGTTCACGAACGACGCGAGCACCCACAGGCGCTTGTCGCCCCGCACCTGGTCAGGCGGGCGACGGCGCAGGTCGTTGAGGGCGGTGGCCAGCAGCCCGAGCTGCGCCGCCACCAGGGCGAGGACGCCTGCCCGCTCGGGACCGGAGAGCTCAGTCCAGCGCCGGGATCGCCGCCACGCCATGCCCGCATCGTCCCACACCGGTCCCGCGGTTCGCGATCCGGACCGAGGTTGCGGAATTCCGGCCCGCTGGTTTCAGATTGGACGGACGGCGACGACGGGAGGGCGTGTGTCCGAGGAAGCGATGGTCCAGTCGATCGAGACGGCGCTGGCGCAGCTGGGGGTGCCCGAGGAGGTGGAGGCCGCCGGGGAATTCCAGCCGCGCGGCCACACCGGCAGCATGTTCGCCGGCGGCTTCATCGGCGACGCGATCGGCGGGAGTCTGGGTGGCGTGGGCGACTCGATCGCCACCGTCGGCGGCGCCATCGGCGGGGCGAAGATCCACGACGCCGCCTCCGGACTGCCCGAGTGGATGATCGTCGGCGTAACGTCCACCCAGGTCTGCGGGTTCGCGGCCGCACGCCGGCGCCGCGAGGCCGGCGCCCTCGTGTTCCGGGTGCCGCGCGCGCAGCTGGACGTGAAGGTGCATCAGCGCGTCAACGTGCGGGTGCTGGAGCTGATCGACAGCGACACGGGAGCGCGCATCGAGCTGGAGGGCAACCGGCTGCCCGTGACCCACAGCAAGGATGTGATCCAGGCGCTCGGCTAGAGCAGCGGCAGCATCACCTGGAAGCGGGTGTCGCCCGGCTCCGAGTGGAGCCGGATCTCGCCGTGGTGCCGCAGCACCAGCCTGCGGGCGATGTCGAGGCCCAGGCCGGTGCCCTGCCCCACCGGCTTGGTGGTGAAGAACGCGTCGAAGATCCGCGACTGCGCCTCGGCGGGGATGCCGGGGCCGTCGTCGGCGATCTCCACGCACAGGCGGTTCCCGATCCGCCGGGCGGCGAGCTCGAGCCGGCCGCCCGGCGGGAGGGCGTCGACGGCGTTGTCGATCAGGTTCGTCCACACCTGGTTGAGCTCCGGGCCCGACGCCTCGATCAGGGGCACGTCGCCCTCGAAGTCGCGGACGATGTCGATCCGCTTCTCGCGCAGCTTGTGGCCGAGCAGCGACAGGGTGTCCTCGATGCCCACCCGCACGTCCACCATCGTCCGCGGCGCCTGGTCGACGTGGGAGTAGCTGCGCACCGCGCCGACCAGGTCGGAGATGCGCGTGGTCGCCTCCTCCAGCTCCGCGAGCAGCACCCGGGTGCCGGCGCAGGACGCCACGAACCGGAGCCCCGCCGGGAGGACGTCGGCCCCCACCTCGCTCGCCACCCGCTCCACCCATGACGCGTCCAGGCGCGCCTCGGTGAGCGCCGCCGCCAGGTCGTAGGGGTCGGCGACGCCGCGGCGCTCCAGCTGGTCGGCGAGATCCTGCTCCCGGTCGCTGCGGGCGATCGGGTCGAGCGGCTCGTCGTCCTCGGCGGCGGAGGTCGCCGCGGCGCCCAGGGAGGCCAGCGCCGCCAGCCGCTCGGCCGACGCGCCGGACGCGGCGATGACCGCGAACGCCTCCTGGCGGTCGCGCTCGTACTCGCGCAGCGTCGCGACCTCGCGGGCGGCGGCGGCCGCCGGGTTGTTGAGCTCGTGCGCCAGGCCGGCGGCGAGCTGCCCCACCGCGATGAGCTTCTCGTAGTCGCGCTCGAGCCCCTTCACCGCCCCGCTCACCGACTCGATGGCGGCGAGGAACGCGCGCACCAGCGGCGGGTGCGTGAACGCCAGGCCGCGCAGCTCGTCGCCGTCCAGCTCGAACACCAGCGCGTCGCTCGTCGCGGTGGTGCTGCCGCGGTACGCGGTGTCGGTGAGCAGGGCCATCGCCCCCAGGTAGCCGCCCGGCCTGTGGCTGAGCAGCAGCACCTCCTCGCCCGCCACCGCCCGGGTCGTCTCGAGGGACCCCTCCAGCAGGATGTGGAACGCGGTGGCGCGGTCGCCCTCGCGGAACAGCAGGTCGCCCGTCGCCAGCCGGCGCTCGCGGCCGAGCTCGGCCAGCCGCTCCAGCTCGACGTCCCCGAGGCCGGAGAGGATCGGGACCTCCCGCAGGCGATCGGGCGTCACCGCGACGCGGGCGCCAGCCCGCCCAGGTAGTGATGGACGAGCTGCACCGCCATCGACCCCTCCCCCACCGCCGACGCCACCCGCTTGATCGACTGGTCGCGCACGTCGCCCGCCACGAACACGCCGGGCAGGCTGGTCTCGAGGGGGAACGGGTCCCGGTCGAGGGTCCACCGCATCCGGCCCTCCAGCAGCCGCAAGGCCGGACCGGACCGGATGAAGCCCTGGTCGTCACGGGCGACCGTCCCGTCGAGCCAGTCGGTCTCGGGCCGGGCGCCGATGAAGACGAACGCCGCGCTCACCGGCAGGACGGAGCGCTCGCCCCGCGCCTCGACGGCCAGCTGCTCCAGGCGCCCGTCGCCCGAGGCCTCCACCACCGTCGTCCCGACGCGCACCTCCACGTTGGGGAGCGCCTCGATCCGCTCGACCAGGTAGTGGGACATGCTCTTCGCCAGGCCGACGCCGCGGCACAGCACGATCACCCGCCGCGCCCGGGTGGCGAGGTCGATCGCCGCCTGGCCCGCCGAGTTGGCGGCGCCCACCACGGCGACGTCCTCGCCCTCCACCCCGGCCGCCTCGGCCGGCGAGGCGCCGTAGTAGACGCCGCTGCCGGTGAGCCCCTGCACACCGGGGGCGTCGAGCCGGGCGTAGTGCACGCCGGTGGCCACCAGCACGCTGTGCGCGCCGATCTCGGCGCCGCCGTCGAGGGTGATCACGCGCGCCGAGCCGTTCTCCCGGACGCCGAGCACCTCGCGGGCCGTGAGCATCTCCGCGCCCAGACGCCGGGCCTGGGCGGTCGCCCGCCGCGCCAGGTCCGCGCCCGACAGGCCTGACGGGAAGCCCAGGTAGTTCTCGATCCGCGAGCTCTGCCCCGCCTGACCGCCCGTCGCGTGCCGCTCGACCAGCAGCGTCCGCAGCCCCTCGGAGGCGCCGTACACCGCGGCCGCCAGGCCCGCCGGGCCGCCCCCGAGGATCACGAGGTCGTAGAAGGGGAGGTCCGCCTGGGTGTGCAGGCCGATGCGCGCCGCCAGCTCGGCCTGGGTGGGCCGCACCAGCGCGTCGCCGTCCTCGAACACCAGCAGCGGCAGCCGGTCCTCGTCGCCGTGGACGGCGGCGAGGAGGGTGGCCGCCTCGGGCTCGGCGACGTCCACCCAGCGGTACGGCACCCCGTTGCGCGCCAGGAAGTCGCGGGTCGCGTGGGCGTCGGCCGAGAAGCGGTGGGCCACCAGGCGCAGGCCCGGCTCGGCGACGCGGGACGCCGCCTCGGCCTCCCAGTCCTCCAGCAGGTCGTCGAGCACCGGGTACAGGCGCTCCTCCGGCGGGCTCCACGGCTTCATGAGGTAGTGGTCGAGGCGCACGTCGTTGATCGCGCTGATCGCGGCCTCGGTGTCGGCGTAGGCGGTGAGCAGCGCGCGCTTGGCGTGAGGGGCGATGCGGAGCGCCTGCGCCAGGAACTCCACGCCGCTCATCCCCGGCATCCGCTGGTCGGCCACGAGCAGCGCGACCGGCTCGCCGCGGCGGACGACCTGCTCGACGAGCCCCAGCCCGTCCTCGCCGGATCCCGCGAGCAGCACCCGGTGGCGGGAGCCGTATCTCCTGCGCAGGTCGCGCTCGATGGAACGCCCCACGGCGGGGTCGTCATCGACGGCGAGGATGAAGGGTCGGACGGAGATGGAGTCGGCCACCCCGCTGACCTTACGCGCCGGGGCCTTTCGCGCGCAGCCCCCGATGGGCGACGATGGAGGCCGTGAACCGGATCCGCCAGGGGTGGGCGCTGACGCGCACGAGCTGGACCGTGCTGCGCTCGGACCGCTCGCTCGCCGCCTTCCCCGTGCTCGCCGCCCTCGCGGCGCTCCTCGCCGCCGCGGCGTTCGGGATCCCGTCGGTGCTGTTCTTCGACGGCGACATGAGCGTGCCGGGAGTGATCTTCGCCGCCGTCGCCATCTACCTCGTGACGTTCGCGGCGGTGTTCTTCAACGTCGCGCTGGCCGCGGCGGCCGCCCAGGTGCTCGACGGGCACGACGCCACCGTCGCGAGCGGCGTGGCCGTCGCCCGCACCCGCCTGCCCGCCATCTGCGGCTGGGCGGGGATGGTCGCCAGCGTCAACGTCGTGATCCGCGCGCTCCAGGAGCGCACCGGGCCGCTCGGCGACCTGCTGCTCGGCGGCATCGCCATCGCCTGGAACCTCGTCACGTTCCTCGCGATCCCGGTGATCGCCCTGGAGGGCCTCGGGCCGATCGACACGCTCAAGCGGTCCGCGGGCATCTTCCGCGAGCGCTGGGGCGAGCAGGTGACCGGCCAGGTGTCGATCGGCGCCGTGGTCGCGCTCGCGTCGATGATCCCGGCGGCCCTGCTGGTGGCGATCGGCGTCCTGATCGGCGGGGCGGTCGCGATCGGGGTCTTCGTGGGCCTGGCCGTGGTGATCGTG
>DASSBX010000051.1:0-6310 GCA_035698305.1 Miltoncostaeaceae bacterium
GCCTGCGCGAGCTGGTCGCCGCGGAGCAGTCCGGCGAGCGGGAGCTGGCGCCCGCCGACGACCCCACGATCCGCGCGCACCTGCGCTTCGCCGCCGAGGCCCTCGCCGCGACCGCGTCCGAGCCGCTGGCCCACGACCTCGCCGGGTTCGCCGACGCCCTCCCCGGCTGGTTCACGGAATGCCAGCCGCTGTACGAGGACCACCTGGCGGCGGGGATCGGGGCGATCGCGCTGGAGGAGCACCTCCAGTTCGGCACGCGGCCGGGCGTGGATCCGTCCCTGGACGCCGCCCTCCACTTCCGGCTCCGCATCACCGCCTGGGTCCGGATCTTCCTGATCGGCCTGGAGCGCTGGCTGGGCCCGGCGGCCGACGGCCTGTCCGAGGAGGTGCTGGAGGAGATCCGCGGCCGGGCGGGCGACCTGGGCCGCATGATCCTGTCGTTCGGGACGGCGGCCAGGAACGCCGCGCGGGCGGCGGCCAGCGGGCCGGTCGACATCGACACCCAGGACGAGCTGGGCCAGGTGGCGGCCGTCCAGGGCCACGTGCGGATCATGCTCGAGGCGCTGGCGGGGGACCGGCCCGAGCCGGACTGATCCGGGGGCGCCCGCGTGCGGTCGGCCGCTGCGCCATCTGTCATCGTGCCGCCCGTGGCGACGGTCTACGTCACCGGGCACCGCAACCCGGATCTCGACTCCATCGCGTCGGCGCTCGGCTACGCCGAGCTGCGCAACCGGCTGGACCCGGCGAACCGGTACGTGCCGGTGCGGCTGGGCGACCTGAACGCCCAGGCCCGGTGGGCCCTGGACCGCAGCGCGGCCGCCGAGCCGGAGCTGCTCGACCACGTGCGCCTGCGCGCCCGCGACGTGATGCGCTCCGACCACCCGGTCGCCCGCCACGGCGAGTCGCTCCGCGACGTGGGCCTCGCGATGGCGAAGGGCGACGTCGACATCATCCCGATCCTCGACGACGAGGGCGCCGTCGCCGGGATCCTGACCACCCGCGACCTGGCGCGCCGCTACATCAAGGAGTCGAGCGAGCCGTCGAGCTTCGCCGACCGCCCCGCCTCGGCCGACCTGATCGTGGACGTCCTGGGCGGCACGATGGTGGTCCCGCCCACGCGGCGCCTCAACGGCCGCCTGTGGGCGGTGACGGTCGACGCGACGACGATGGGCAGCACGATGGGCCCCAACGACATCGTCGTGGTCGGCAACCGCGCCGACGCGCAGCGCCGGGCGGTGGAGATCGGCGTCGCGCTGGTGGTGTCCCCGTACGACTCGCAGCCCGACGACGAGGTGCTGGCCATGGCCCGGGCCGCCGGCACCGGGATCGTCCTCTCCCCGCTCGACTCGTACGTGACCGGCCGGCTCGTGTCGCTGTCGGTGCCGGTGCGGGAGGTGATGACCCCCGACCCGCTGACCGTGGAGCCCGACGACCTGGTGGCCGACGTGGCCGAGCGGATGCGCGAGGTCCACTACAGCGCGGCGGTGGTCGTCGACGACGACGGCGTGCCCGCGGGCGTCGTGACCCGCGCCGAGCTGGTGAACCCCGCGCCCCGCCAGGTGCTGCTGGTCGACCACGCCGAGCAGGCCCAGAGCGTCCCCGGCGTGTCCGAGGCCAGCATCGTGGAGATCCTGGACCACCACCACATCGGGTCGATCGAGACCCGCTTCCCGGTGGCGGCCACGTTCGACCCGGTGGGCAGCACCGCCACGCTGGTGGTGGAGCGGTTCCGGTCGCACGGACGCGAGCCGCAGCGTCCCACCGCGACGATGCTGCTGGCGGCGATCCTCTCGGACACCGTCATCCTGAGCTCCCCCACCACCACCGAG
Organism: Miltoncostaeaceae bacterium; assembly: GCA_035698305.1. GTDB lineage: Bacteria > Actinomycetota > Thermoleophilia > Miltoncostaeales > Miltoncostaeaceae > Miltoncostaea. The sequence goes on from DASSBX010000051.1 coordinate 1,830, forward strand.
CGCGACCACGCCGTCGTGGCCTACCTGGAGGAGCTGCTGGCGTTCGACGCCCGGGCGTTCGGCACCGAGATGTTCGAGGCGTCCTCCGCCGTCGGCGACGTCGCCGCCGAGGACATCGTGCGGCGCGACGCCAAGGAGTACGACGTCCGCAGCGGGCGCCGCCTCTGCGTCGCCCAGATCGAGACCGTCGGCACGGGGCTGCTCGCCCGCCGCGTGGAGCTGCTCGAGGCGATGGAGGAGGTCCGCGCCCGGATGGACTACGTCGTGATGGCCCTGATGGTCACCGACATCGTCCAGAAGGGCACCGAGCTGCTCGCCGCCGGGGACGTCGCCGCCGTGGAGCGCGCGTTCGGGGTCGCCGCCGAGGACGGGGTGCTGGACCTCCCGGGCGTGATGAGTCGCAAGAAGCAGGTGGCGCCGCGCCTGCTGTCCGCCTTCTGAGGCGTCCCGCGCCGGCGGCGGGCCGGTGATCCCCTACTCGTAGAAGGCGAGCGTCGCCAGCACGGCGTAGAGGCCGATCAGGGCGATGCCCTCGAACTCGGTCGCCTCGCCGTCGCTCGTGACCTGCCACACGGCGATCGCCATGAGCGCGAGCGCCCCGATGTAGACCGGCGAGGCCACGAACGTGAGCCGGTGGTCGAAGACCAGCGACAGCAGCACCAGCGCGGGGAACAGGAACGCCGCGATCTGGGCCACCGAGTTCTTCACCACCGACACCGCCAGGTCGGACTTCCCCTTCGCGGCGAGCACCACGCCCACGACGTGCTCCACGGCGTTGCCGGCGATCGCGACGATCACCAGGCCGATGAACGCCCGCGACAGCCCGAGCTCGCGGGCGGTCGCGTCGATGGAGTCGACGAACCACTCCGACACCAGGGCGGCGCCGACGCCACCGACGGCCAGCAGCCCCAGCGCGACGGGCATCGGCAGCCCGGCCGCGGGCGGCTCCTCCAGCGCCGGCTCCGTCGCGTCGGAGCGCAGGTAGGAGGACAGCCAGACCCCGTAGACCACGAGCAGCACGATCGCCCCGACCACGGAGATGGCCACCTGGTGGCGGCTCGCGCGGTCGCCGATCTGGTCGGACACGCCGAGGATCACGATGATGAACACCGCGAGCAGCAGCAGCGTCGCCGTGTCGTTGGGCAGGCGGGTGCTGAACCGCATGCGGCCGTCGTGCGCCACCCGGGCGCCCACGAACAGCGTCGCCCCCAGCACCAGGAGCGCGTTGGCGAACAGCGACCCGAGGATGGACGTCTGCGCCACGACCACCTCGCCCGCCGAGAGGGCGAACAGCACCACGAACAGCTCGGGCAGGTTGCCGAGCGTCGACTGCAGCACCCCTGTGACGGCGGGGCCGAAGCGCTCCCCGACCTCCTCCGTGGTGAAGGAGATGACCCACGCCAGCCCGCCGAGGGCCACGACCCCGAGCGCGAAGACGGCGAGGTCGCTCCCGCCGGCGTAGTGCAGAACGCCGGTGATCGCCGAGACCAGCACGATCGCCGCGAGGATCAGGGTCCGCCGGAGCCCCAGCGCCGATGAGGACACGCTCACGCGGGCGACCCTACCCGCCCGGCGGCCGGCCGATCCGCGCGTCCTCCCCGCGGGTTAGGGTCGCCCCCGTGGAGGATCCGATGCTCAGGCGCCGCGCCATCGCGACGATGGTGCTGTACGTCTCGGTGGTGCTGATGGGCGCCATCGCGACCATCCCCGCCGTCGACCTCGACGAGGACGTCAAGGTGGCGGCCGTCATCTGGGGGTCGGCGCTCGGCCTGGCGCTCGCCCACTGGTTCGCGTTCAACGCCTCCGCGCACCTCTTCCGGGGTGAGGGCATCGCGCCCGAGGACGTCCGCGAGGGGATCTGGGAGGCCTTCGCCGCCCTCGGCGTGGCCGTGGTCGCCACCGTGCCGCTGCTGCTGCTGGACGACACCATCGGCGCGGCGGTCTCGCTGGTCGCGCTCGCGGCCCTGGTGACCTGGGTCGCCTACGTGGCGTCCCGCCACGGCGGCGTGAGCCGCACCCGCGCGCTCGTCCGGAGCAGCGTGACCCTGCTGCTCGCGGTCATCGTCGCGGCCGTGAAGATCTGGATCGGCCACTGACGACCACGCGGGGCGCGAGGGCGCCGCGGGTCGTGCAGACTGCACTGGTCCCGGCGGCGATGAAGGGGTATGAGATGGACGTGAAGGAGGCCATCCGCAAGCGACGGGCGGTGCGCACGTACACCGACAAGCCGGTCGATGACGCCACGCTCGACGGGCTGCTGCGGCTCGCGCTGCGCGCCCCCACGGGCGGCGGCCAGCAGGCGTGGAGCCTCCTCGTGGTCCGCGATCCGGAGATCCGCACGGCGGTCGCCGACCTCATCATCGACGGCGGCGCCACCTACTTCGCGCTGATGCGCCCGAAGCGGGACGCCACCGACGAGGAGCACGCCGCCTGGGCGAAGGAGTACGCCGAGGGCGTCATGTCGACGTATCGGCAGGTGCCGGCGTTCGTGGTGGGCCTGCTCGTGCCGCGCGGCTACCCGGAGGGCTTCCCCGGCGGCGACGAGGACGACCTGGTGTCCCTGGCCTTCGCGTTCGAGAACCTCATGCTGGCCGCCCGCGCAGAGGGCCTCGGCAGCGTCCCGATCACCGCCTTCCAGCGCTGGGAGAAGGACCGCCTGCGCGAGATCCTCGGCCTCCCCGCCGAGATCGACCCGGCCATCGTGTCGCCGATCGGCTACCCCGAGTCCTTCCCGACCGGCCTCGCCCCCGCCCTGAAGCGCAACTTCCGGGGCTGGAAGGCGCTGGTGCACGACGACCGGTGGGGCAACGCCCGAGACTGATGGCCACCGACCCGAAGCGCGTTCTGGACGCCGGCGAGGTGCGTGAGCGCCTCGCCCGCGAGCTGCCCGGGTGGAGCCTCGCCGGCGACGCCATCCAGCGGACGATCCGGACCGCCGGCTGGAAGGCCAGCCTGATGGTCACGGCCACGATCGGCCACCTCGCGGAGGTCGCCTGGCACCATCCCGACCTGCGGGTGTCGTGGGGCGAGGTGGAGGTCACGCTCACGAGCCACGACGCCGGCGGCGTCACGGAGCGCGACCTTGCGATGGCGCGGCGGATCGACGAGGTGGTGGGGTGGCGTCCCGGCGACGAGGACGGCCCGTTCTCGGGCACGCCGGACGACCCGAGGTTCGCCTACCTGCCCCCGCCGGACGACTGATCCAGGAAGGCGGCGAGCAGCGCCTCGCCGTGCTCGGTCAGGATCGACTCGGGGTGGAACTGCACGCCCACGACGGGGTGCAGGCGGTGCCGCAGGGCCATGATCTCCGCCTCCTCGCTCCACGCGGTGGCCACGAGGTCGGCGGGGAGGCCCTCGGGCGACACCACCAGCGAGTGGTAGCGGGTCGCCAGGAGCGGGTCGGGGAGGCCGGCGAACACGCCGGCGCCGTCGTGCGCGATCGGCGAGGCCTTGCCGTGCATGGGGCGGCGGGCCCGGACCACCCGCCCGCCGTACGCCGCGCCGATGCACTGGTGGCCCAGGCACACGCCGAGGACGGGGACCCGGCCGCCCAGCGCCCGGATGAGCGGCACCGAGACGCCGGCCTCGGCGGGGCCGCACGGCCCGGGCGACACCACGAGGTGCGAGGGAGCCAGGGCCGCGACCTCGTCCACCGTCACCTCGTCGCTGCGCACCACCTGCGTCGGGTGCCCCAGCACGCGCACGTAGCGCGCCAGGTTGTGGACGAACGAGTCGCGGTTGTCGACCAGCACCACCGTCACGGCGACAGCGCCCGCACGAGCGCCCGCGCCTTGGCGAGCGTCTCCTCGTACTCGGCGGCGGGGTCGGAGTCGGCCACGATGCCGCCGCCCGCCCCCCACGTGGCCTCGCGCCCCCGGATCGCGAACGTCCGGATGGCGATGCTGGTGTCGAGGGCGCCGTCCCACCCCACCAGGCCGATCGCCCCGCAGTAGGGGCCGCGCCGGGTGGGCTCCAGCGCGGCGATGATCTCCATCGCCCGGATCTTCGGCGCCCCGGTGATCGACCCGCCCGGGAAGCACGCCGCCAGCAGGTCCACCGCCCCCACACCGGGCCGCAGCTCGCCGGTGACGGACGACACCAGGTGCATGACGGTGGCGAAGCGCTCCACCGCGCACAGCTCCGGCACCCGGACGCTCGCGTCCTCGCACACGCGCGACAGGTCGTTGCGCAGCAGGTCCACGATCATCACGTTCTCGGCGCGGTCCTTCGCGCTGCCCGCGAGCTCGGCGGCGAGGGCCTCGTCCTCGGCGGGGTCCTCGCCCCGCGGGCGGGTGCCCTTGATGGGGCGGGTCTCCACCCGGCGGCCGTCCAGGCGCAGAAACCGCTCCGGCGACGACGACGCCACCACGTCGTCACCGTCCCGCACGTACGCGGCGAACGGCGCCGGGTTGCCGTGGGCGAGGCGGTGGAACAGCCCGAACGGCGTGAGCCCCCGGGGGAGGGTCGCGCGGAAGCGCTGC
>DASSBX010000052.1:0-2834 GCA_035698305.1 Miltoncostaeaceae bacterium
GGTGGTCTCCTACGTCGGCAAGCTCGTGCCCCGCAAGGGCGTCGACCACCTGGTCGAGGCGATGGGCATCCTGGTCCGCCGCCCCGGCGGCGCCCCGCGGCTGGTCATGGCCGGCATCGGCGAGCTGCGCGAGGGTCTGGAGCGGCGCGCCGCCGAGCTGGGGGTGGCCGACCGGATCCACTGGCTGGGCAAGGTCCCGCACGACGAGGTGGGCTGGGCGATGTCGTGCGGCGACGTGTTCGTGCTCCCGTCGCTCAGCGAGGGGCTGCCGACCGTGGTCTGCGAGGCGATGAACTGCGGCCTGCCGGTGGTGGCGACCGCGGTCGACGGCACCCCGGAGGCCGTCCGCGACGGCGAGACCGGCCTGCTGGTGCCCCCGCGGGATCCCGAGGCGCTGGCGGACGCCCTGGGCCGGCTGCTGGACGACGCGGGGCTGCGCGGGCGCATGGGCGAGGCGGCCCTGCGGATCGGGCGGGAGGAGTACACCTGGGACGCCAACGCCCGCCGCATGTCCGCGATCTACGAGGGGCTGCGCTGAGCGCACCCGTCGCCGTGGTGCTCCAGGCGTCGGGGCCGAACGCGCTGGGGATCGTGCGCAGCCTCGGCCGCGCCGGCGTGCGCGTGATCGCCTGCGACCACGACCCGCGTGCCCTCGGGCTGCTGTCGCGCTACGCCACCCCCGCGCGCACCGCCGACCCGCTGGCCGAGCCGGACCGCTTCGTCGACGACCTGCTCGCCCTCGGGCGCGGCGCCGCCGCCGGCGGGGTGCTGTTCCCCACCCACGACGAGGCGATCGCCGCGATCGGGCCCCGCGAGGCGGAGGTCGACGCCGTGTTCGCCCGGCCGTGGAGCCCGTGGGGGCGGATGAGCCGGCTCATCGACAAGGGCCACCAGCACGCCGTCGCACGGGAGATCGGCTTCCCGGTGCCCGCCACGATCGAGCCGGACGACGACGCGGACGTCGCCGCCGCGGCCGGCGAGCTGCGCTTCCCGGTGGTGCTGAAGCCGCGGTACGCGCCCGAGTTCCGCCGCCGCTTCCGCGCCCAGGTGCTCGAGGCGCACGACGCCGACGAGCTGCGGCGCCAGTGGGAGCTCGCCGCCGAGTACCGGCCCCAGGTGTCGGAGGTGATCCCCGGCGGCGACGACCAGCTCTGGACGCTCGGCTCGTACCGCGACGCCGGGGGACGCCGCCTGGCCTCGTTCACCGGCCGCAAGCTGCGCCAGTGGCCGCCGCGGTTCGGCACGGCCCGCGCGGCGGAGGCCGACTGGGACCCGGACTACGCCGACCGCTGCCACGCCCTGCTCGACGCGCTCGGCTTCCACGGCATCTCCCAGGTGGAGACCAAGCGCGACCCCCGCGACGGCCGCGACCACCTGATCGAGGTGAACCCCCGCTCCTGGCTGTGGGTGGGCCTCGCGACGGCGGTCGGGGTGAACCTGCCGTACGTCGCGTGGCGCGACATGGCGGGGCTGCCCGCCGCGCTGCCGCCCGGGCACCGCAGCGGCGTGCGCTGGATCCTCGCCACCAAGCACCTGGCCGGCAGCCCGCGCGAGATCCGGCGCGGCGACTGGACGTGGCGGGAGTTCGCGGGGACGATCCGGCCGCCGTGGGTGGACGGCGTGCTCGACGCGCGCGACCCGCGCCCGGCGCTCGCGCTCTACGGCCGCAACCTGCAGTCCCTCCGCGGCCGGATCCGTGGCTGACCTCACGGTGCGCATGGACGGCGTGCGGCCGGCCTTCGCGCCGCGGGCGCGCTGGGTGCTCGGGATCATGGCCGAGGCCCTCGGCCTGGACGTCCGCTGGACCGACGGGCACGCCGACCTGGTCTACGCCGTGGATCCGCCGTCGGGCGGCCTCTGGGTCCCCGCCGACGCCGCCGCCCAGGCCTTCTTCGAGGGCACGGACGCGTTCCCGGGCGCCGCCGTCCACCGGGTCGGCGGCGTGACCCTGCTGTTCCCGCCGTCCCACCCGGACCGTCCGGTCCCCGGCGACCTGGTCGCCTCGGCCTTCTACCTGCTGGCCCGGTGGGACGAGCTGCGCGTGCCCTCCCGCGACGCGTTCGGCCGGCTGCCGCTGGCCGACAGCGCGTTCGGCCGCATCGCCGGGCTCGACCTGGAGGACCCCGCCGTCGAGGGCCACGTCGCCCTGCTGCGGCGGCTGCTGCGGCTGCCGGCCCCGGAGGGGTGGTCGGTGGCCCTGACCCACGACATCGACCGGATCCGGCGGCGCACGGCGAAGGGGCTCGCCGCCACCGCACGACGGCGGGGCCCGCGCGCCGCCGCCCGGCTCGCCCTGGGCCCGGACCCCTGGGACAACGTCCCGGACCTGCTCGAGACCGAGTGGCTGCGCGGCGTGCGCTCGACCGTGTTCCTGATCGGGCGCAACGCCCACCTGCTGGACGGCACGCCGCGGCGGACGTACGAGCGCGAGCGCGCCGCGATGGCGGCGGCGGTGCGCGCCGGCGGCGGCGAGGTGGGCCTGCACGGGTCGTTCGCGTCGTCCGAGGACGGCGGCGCCCTGGCGGCCGAGCTCGCCGGGCTGCGCGCCGAGACGGGCCTGCCCGTCGCCGGCGTGCGCTTCCACTACCTGCGCTTCCGCTACCACGAGACCGTCCCGTGGCTCGAGGCGGCCGGCGCCCGCTACGACTCCAGCCTGGCCTTCAGCGAGGCGCCCGGCTTCGCCGCCGGGATCGCCCGGCCCTTCCGGCCCTGGATCGTCGGCGAGGAGCGGCCCGCCGACCTGACGCTGCTGCCCCTGGCGGTCATGGACACCACGCTCCACTCGCGCCTGGGCCTCGACGCCGGGGCGGCAGGGGAGCGCGCCCTGCGCGTGC
>DASSBX010000053.1:0-12722 GCA_035698305.1 Miltoncostaeaceae bacterium
CGACGCTGGCCGAGGACTTCATCCGGATGGTCGAGGAGTACGTCGAGGCGCGGTACCCGCGCGCCGGCGCGGAGGCCGTCCCCACCGCCTGAGGATCTCGCCGCGGCGCTCATTCCACGGCGACCGCGTACCGATGGTGGACCTGATGATCGCGTGCCGCGTCCTGGTGCTGCAGTGCGGGTCCCGACCGGGGCCGTGGGCCTGTCGGTCCCTCGCGGCGGCGGGCCACGCGGTGGTGGCCGCGCACGACGGGCGCTCCGGCGGCGCGACGGGGGTGAGCCGGGCGGCACGCCGGCCGCTGCGCAGCCCGTCGCCCGAGGACGACCCCGACGGGTACGCGACCTGGCTGGAGGCGACCGTGCGTGAGTGGGGGATCGACGTGGTGCTCCCGGTGACGGAGGCCACCACCAATCTCATCGCCGAGCGCTTCGACGGACGGATCGCCGGCGCGCGGAGCACCGGGCCGGACCGCGCCGTCTACCGCGCGTTGTGCGCGAAGGACGGCCTGGAGGAGACGGGTGCGCGAGCGGGCGTCCTCACGCCCGGCGGGGTGGTCGTGCGCGGCGCGGTCACGGGCGCGGCGCTGCCCCCTGCGCCCTGCGTGGTGAAGCCGGTCACGTCGGCCACGCCGACAGGTGCCGGGGTGGTCTACCGCGCTGCGACCATCGCGCCGGACGCGGCCGCTCGCGACCGCCTGGTGCGGGAGATCGCGGCGGTGACCGGGGCGGTGATCGTGCAGCCGGTCGTGCGGGGGCGGCGCTGGCGGCTGCACTTCGTGCGGAGCCCCGCGGGGTTCGCGGCGATCGCCTGGCGGACCGTCAGGAGCAGCCCGCGGGCGACGGGCATGTCGTCGGTGAGCCGGATGGTCCCGGTGCCCGAGGCGATGGCGCGCGCGGGATCGCGCCTCGTCGCGGCGGCGGGGTACGAGGGGATCGGCTCGCTCCAGTTCATCGAGCGCGACGGCGACTTCGTGGTGCACGACGCGAACCTGCGCCCGGTCTACACCGTCGGGGGCAGCACCGCGGCGGGCCTGGACCTGCCCGCCCTCGCCGTCGCGATCGCGCTCGGCGACGTGGTGCCGCCCGTGACGCGGGTCCGGCGGACGCGCTACGTCTGGCTTGCGGGCGAGATCCTGGGCATCCGGGAGGACCTCCGGGCCCGCCGGATGGGCGACGCGCTGCGCGGCGCGGGGGACGTCGTCCGCACCGCCGCGCTCCCGGGAGGGGTGCTCGACCCCGCGGATGCACGCGCGCTGGTCGACGGGCTCCGCGGGTTGGCCCGCCGCCGCGCCGCGGGCTCGCGCGGCGACGAGCCGACCCGGGCGTCCCGGAACCGCTCCGCGTCGCTGCCCGGCGGCCTGTGGCCGCCGATGCAGAGCACGTCGGGCCCGTCCGGCCCTCCTCCGGGCGCGTGGTCCACCTCGGTGGGACGTCTCCCTGCCGCACGTCGGTGATTTGACCGGCTGACGCCGGGCGGGTCGGACGCGCTAGTACGCCCGGGCGACGATGGCCCGGAGGTCCCCTTCGTCGTACTCGTCCGGAACGGTGCCGTCGGGGCGCTGGAGGCAGCGGACGGTGATCCCCTCCCCGGCGAGGCGATCCTCGCCGTCGTCGCCGACGGCGCTCCAGGGCAGGACGGCGAAGCCGGTCCTGGCCGCCTCGATCGCCTCCTCCACCGAACCGACCTCGGTGGTGCGCTCGTCGCGGAAGGCCGTGGCCTCGGCGAGCAGGCCCGCCTGGATCTCCTCCAGCAGCGCGCCGACGCGCTCCGCCAGGCCGGCGGCGGGGACCGTCTCCTTCGACCGCTGGTCGCGCCGGGCGAGGGCGACGACGCCCTCGCCGACGTCCCGTGGACCGATCTCCACGCGGACGGGGACGCCCTTCAGCTCCCAGTCGGTCACGCGGCGGCCGAAGCCCGTCGCCGTCTGGTCGTCGACGCGCACCCGGATCCCGGCGGCCTTGAGCGCGTCGGCCACCCGCCGCGCCTCCGCGGTCACCGAGCCGGCGTCGTCGTCGCGCACCACCAGCACCACCGCTTGGACGTGGGCGATGCGCGGCGGCACCCGCAGGCCGTCCTGGTCGCCGTGGCACATGATGAGCCCGCCGATCATGCGGGTCGTCGTGCCCCACGAGGTGGTCCAGCACGGCTGGAGGGCGCCCTCGTCGTCCAGGTACTGCATCCCGAACGCGGTCGCGAAGTTGGTGCCCAGCTCGTGGCTCGTGCCCATCTGCAGGGCGCGGCCGTCGCCCATCATCGCCTCGCACGTCATCGTGTTGATCGCCCCGGCGAACCGCTCGCGGGCGGTCTTGATGCCCACGTGGACCGGCACGGCGAGCAGGTCGACCATGAAGTCGCGGTACGTGTCGTGGAGGATCCGGCGGGCATAGGCGGCGGCGTCGGCCCGCGTGGCGTGGGCGGTGTGCCCCTCCTGCCACAGGAACTCCGTCGTGCGCAGGAAGATCCGCGGGCGCAGCTCCCACCTCACGACGTTGCACCACTGGTTCAGCAGCAGCGGCAGGTCGCGGTACGACTGGATCCACTTCGCCATGAGCTCGCCGAACAGGGTCTCCGACGTGGGCCGCACGACCAGCGGCTCCTCCAGCTCCTTGCCGCCGGCGACGGTGACGACCGCCAGCTCGGGACTGAAGCCCTCCACGTGCTCGGCCTCACGGCGCAGGTACGACTCGGGGATGAACAGCGGCAGGTAGACGTTCTCGGCGTCGCACGCCTTGATGCGGGCGTCCATCTCGGCCTGCATCCGCTCCCACAGGCCGTACCCGTAGGGGCGGATCACCATGGTCCCGCGGGCTGCGCCGTTCTCGGCCATCTCCGCCTTGGCCACGACGTCCTGGTACCACTGCGGGAAGTCGTCGCTGCGCGACGCGAGGATCGGTGCCTTGCCCATCGGCGCGGGACTCTAGCGGGCGACATCGGGCCGCGGCTGCGGTAAGGTGGGCGGACCTCGGGGCGTGGCGCAGCCTGGTAGCGCACCCGGCTGGGGGCCGGGCGGTCGGAGGTTCAAATCCTCTCGCCCCGACTCAAACTCCCCACGTGGCCCATCGCTTTCGCTGGATCCCCAACGCGCTCACGATCGCGCGTCTGGCGGCGCTGCCCGTCCTGCTCGTCGTCCTGATCCGGGCGGAGGGCCCGACGTCGCCGCTGGCGGCCGGGATCTTCGGCGTGGTGGCGTTCACCGACTTCGTGGACGGCAAGCTGGCGCGGGCGCTCGACGCCGAGACCCGCTTCGGGCGGATCGCCGACCCGCTGGCCGATCGTCTGCTGGTGATCCTGGCCCTGGTGGGCGTGATCCTGCTCGACCGCATGAACCCCGCGGCCCCGGTCATCCTGATCGCGCGGGACGTCCTGATCGTCGCCGCGTTCGCCGCCCTGCTGTCGCGCGGCATCGAGATGCGCGTGGACATGGCCGGCAAGGTGTCGTCGGCGCTCACGATGATCGCCGCCGGCGCCGCGATCCTGCTCGACCAGGTCTGGGTCGACGTGCTGATGTGGGTCGCCGTCGCGCTCGCCGTCGGCACGTTCCTGAACTACGCGCGCATCGCGGTCGCCCGCCTGACGGCCGAAACCTCGACCCCGCCCTGAGGGTTGATCCGGGGGGCGCTACACTGACCGTTCACCGACCAGGAGCCCTCCATGGACCCACAGCCGGACCTGACGCAGCTCTCCGACGAGGAGCTCAAGAGCCTCATCCGCAAGCTCACCGAGGAGGAGCGGGCCGTCTCGATGCAGCGGCGCGTGCTCCACGGGCGGATCGAGATGCTGAAGAGCGAGCTGGTCGGGCGCCTGAAGGGCCGGGACGAGGGCGCCCTGTCGGTGGTGGACGTGGACGCGCTCAGCAGGATCCTGGCCGGGCGCCTGCCCGACCTCGAGAAGCTCGAGGGCGACGCGGTCTAGCCGGCGCGGGGCCGTCGGAGGGGGTGGCGGATGTACTGCCCGGAATGCGGGTTCCATCAGAGCGAGGCCCACAAGTACTGCAGCCGCTGCGGCGCGCTGCTGATTGTCGAGAGCCAGGGCACGGGGGAGATCACCGGCCCGTTCGCGATCAGCGACCGCGCCGCCGAGACCGGCGAGTGGCAGGGCCCCTCCATCGAGGGCCCGACGCTGGCGGTCCGCGCCGGCGGTCCCCCCGGCGCGACGTTCTCGCTCGACCGCGAGACCGTCACCATCGGCCGTGAGCCGAGCGCCGACGTGTTCCTGGACGACGTGACCGTCTCCCGCAACCACGCGGTGATCACCCGCCTGGCGGGCGGCGCGGCGCTGCGCGACCTGGGGAGCCTCAACGGCACGTACGTCAACCGCCGCCGCATCGAGGACGAGGAGGTCCTGGAGGACGGCGACGAGCTCCAGATCGGCAAGTTCCGCCTGACCTACCTGGTCGGGTGACGGAGCCCACCCTCCTCCCGGAGGACCGGGGTCCCGATGAGGGATCGATGACCATCGGGGCCGTCTGTGACCTGCTGCGGGCGGAGCATCCGACGATCTCGATCTCCAAGATCCGGTACCTCGAGGACCAGAAGCTGATCACGCCGAAGCGCACGGCGGGCGGCTACCGGCTGTACAGCCCGCTGGAGGTGGAACGGCTGCGGACGATCCTGCGCCTCCAGCGCGACGAATTCCTGCCGCTGCGCGTGATCCGGCAGGAGCTCGAGTCGTCCACCACCGGGGCGTTCAGCGTCGCCAACCAGGCGAAGCAGCTCAAGCGGGCCCAGCTGGCCGAGCCCGCGCCGACCCGCCGCTACACCAGCCAGGAGATCCTGGCGACCACCGCCGCGCCCGCCGCGCTGCTGAAGGCGCTCGAGGAGTACGGCCTGGTGGGCGGCCACAACCGCGACGGCGCCGGCGACGTCTACGACGAGACGGACCGCGAGGTGGTCCAGACGGCCCTGGAGTTGTCGTCGTACGGCGTGGAGGCCCGGCACCTGCGGATCTTCCGGGTGGCCGCCGAGCGTGAGGCGGGGCTGCTGGAGCAGCTGCTGAGCGTGGGCCTGCGGTCGCGCAACCCGGAGCGGCGCCGGGAGGCGCTCGAGGCGCTCGAGGGGCTCGCCGCCCTGGCCGCCCACATGCGTCACCTGATGCTGATCGCCGAGCTGCGCCAGATCGCGAACGGTTGAGCGCCGGCCACTTCGACATCGACGGGGCCATCCGGCGGGTGCCCGACCATCCGCACGCGGGGATCCTGTTCTACGACCTGATGCCCCTGTTCCAGGAACCCGCCGGCCTGTCGGCCGCGGTCGCGAGGATCGCGGCGTGGGGCGCCGGCCGGGCGGTCGACCGGGTGGTGGGGGTGGAGGCGCGCGGGTTCGTGCTGGGCGGCGCGATCGCGAAGGAGCTGGGCGTCGGGTTCTCGGCGGCCCGCAAGCACGGCAAGCTGCCGTCGCAGCGGGTGAGCCGCGAGTACGAGCTGGAGTACGGCACCGGCGTGCTCGAGATGCACATCGACGCGGTGCCGCCGGGCGGCCGGGTGCTGGTGCACGACGACCTGCTGGCCACCGGGGGCACCGCCCTGGCGGTGTGCCGGCTGGTGGAGGAGCTCGGCGGGGTGGTCGCCGGCGTGGCGGTCGTGGCGGAGCTCACGTTCCTGCCCGGCCGCGAGGCGCTCGCGGACTACGACGTGATGTCCCTGGTCAGCTACGCGAGCGAGGCGGTCGAGGCATGAGAGGTCTCATCGGGGTGGACATCGGCGGCTCGGGCATCAAGGCGGGGGTCGTCGACTCCCGGCGCGGCGTCCTGGCCGGCGAGCGGGTGCGCGTGCGCACGCCACAGCCGGCGACGCCGGAGGCGGTGGTGGCCGCGACCGCCGAGCTGGTGGCCTCGCTGGGCCCGACCGAGGGGCCGATCGGCGTCGGCGTGCCCGGCCCGATCGTCGGCGGCAACGTGCTGATGATGGCCAACCTGGACGAATCCTGGGTGGGGAAGCCGGCGGCGGAGCTGTTCACGGCCGCGATCGGCAGGCCGGTCACCGTGCTGAACGACGCCGACGCCGCCGCCGTCGCCGAGATGCGGTTCGGCGCGGGGAAGGGCGTGCGGGGGACGGTCCTGGTGCTGACCCTCGGCACCGGCATCGGGTCGGCCCTGTTCGTCGACGGCGTGCTGGTGCCGAACCTCGAGCTGGGCCACATCGAGATCCGCGGGAAGGACGCCGAGCGGCGGGCGTCGGCGGGCGCCCGGGAGCGCAGGAACCTGTCGTTCAAGGAGTGGGCTCCCCTGCTCGACGAGTACCTGGCCCACGTCGACCGCCTGATCTGGCCGGACCTGATCATCCTGGGCGGCGGCATCTCGAAGCGCAGCGACAAGTTCCTGCCGCTGCTGAGCGCCCGGGCGCCCGTGCTGCCGGCGGCGCTGCGCAACGAGGCGGGGATCGTGGGCGCCGCGGTGCGGGCCCGGATGCTGGAGGCGGCGGCGCGGCCGCCGCGGGTCACCCGGCCGACGCGCGCGCACCGTACCCCGGCAGGATCTGCACGGTGACGGTCCCCACGCCGGGGAGGCCGAGGGCCGCGGCGGCGGCCTGCGACAGCATGAGGTCGCGCCCCTTCACGTAGGGGCCGCGGTCGTTGACCCTCACGGTCACGGCCCTGCCGCCGTAGGCGACGCGCAGCATCGTGCCGAGCCGGAGGGTGCGGTGCGCGGCGCTGAACGCGGTGGGGTCGTACGCCTCGCCGCCGGCGAGGCGCGGGTTGGCGTAGTCGTGCCCGTACCAGCCGGCGACGGTGGTGAAGGTGGGGAGCGCGCCGGTGACGGGGGCTCCCGTCGCAGGGCCCACGACCCCCAGGCCGGGCACGGCGCGCGTGACGGGCGGCCCCGCGGGGACGGGCTCCGAGTCGATCGCCTCGCCGCTGGTCGCGTCGACGGGCGCGTCGCCGGGCAGGCCGCGGTCGTCGAGGATGTCGGCGGAGAGGCCGCGGTTGGTGGGGCTGGGGGCGGCGTCGCCGAGGATCCCGGAGCCGCCCGTCGCGGTCCCGTCGGCGGGCGCGACGATGGGCAGGGCGGCGGCGCGCGCCTGCTCCGCGGCCCGGGCCGCCGCCGCCTCGCGCTTCGTCGCGGCGCGCAGCTCGACGGCGACGTTGCGCCGCTCGGCGGCGAGCGCACGGCGGCGGGCGGCGAGGTCGTCCTTGCGCGATCGCGACCCGGACTCGGCGATCCGCAGGCGGGCGGTGGCGCCGCGGAAGCGCGCGACGAGGGCGCGGTCGCTGCGGCCGAGGGCCTCGAGCAGGTCGATGCGCGCCTGAACCTCGCCGATGTCGGCGCCGGTGAGGATCTCGATGACCGGGCTGGGGGCGGGCGTCGTGTAGAGCGCGACGAGCCTGGTCTCAAGTCCCTTCCGCGCGGCGTCGTACTCGTCCCGCGCGCGGTCGAGGCGGGCCCGCCCGCCGGACAGGGTCGCCTGCTCGGCGTCCAGCTGCGCGCCGATCGCGGCGTCCTGCGCGTCCAGCCGGGACATCAGGTCGCGCAGGTCGGACGCCGACGGAGCCCCGAACGCCGTCGCGGCGGCCGACCAGCACGCGAGCACGGCGACGGCCGTCGCGGCGGCACGGGCGAGCGGGCGCGGGCAGGGGCGGAACCGTGGCATCCCCTCCGGTATCGGTCGTCAGGGGCCCCGTCTGGAACGCCGCGCCCGGCGCGGTCCCCCGGGATCAGGCCCGGGCGTAACCCCGCTCGAGCTGGGCGATCAGGGCGTCGGAGGAGAGCTCGCGCCCCGTGGCGCGTCGCATCAGCTCCCGGGTGGGGAGGGTGGCGCCGTGCCGGTGGATCCGGTCCCGCATGAACGCGAGCACGGTGTCGAAGCGGCCCTCCGCGACGAGGGCCTGCAGGTCGCCCAGCTCGTCCTGCGCCGCCTCGGCCAGCTGGGCGGAGTACAGGTTCCCCAGCGTGTACGTGGGGAAGTAGCCGAACAGACCGTCCGCCCAGTGGATGTCCTGCATCGCGCCCAGGGCCGTGGTGGGCGGGCGGATGCCGAGGACGTCCTCCATCCCGTCGGCGAAGGCGCCCGGCAGGTCGGCGACGCCGAGGTCGCCGCGGATCATCGCCAGCTCCAGCCCGAAGCGCAGGACGATGTGGAGGTTGTAGGTCACCTCGTCCGCCTCCACGCGGATCAGCGACGGCTCGACCACCCGCGACGCCCGGCACAGCAGCGACGCGTCGATCCCCCGCATCGCCTCCGGGAACACCTCCCGCATCGAGGGCTCCAGCCGCTCCCAGAACGCCGGCGTCCGCCCGATCTGGTTCTCCCAGAAGCGCGACTGCGACTCGTGGGCGCCCAGCGAGGGCGCGTCGTGGACGGGGGTGCGGTCGGCGGACGCCGGGAAGCCCTGCTCGTACAGCGCGTGCCCCAGCTCGTGCATGACCGCCGAGATGTTGCTGAGGGGGCTCGACGGGTCGGTGCGGGTGGTGAACCGCACGTCGCCGCGGTGGCCGCCGCCCGTGAACGGGTGGGCCGACCGCGCGATGATGCCGGAGGTGAGGTCGAAGCCCACCATCTCCGCGATGACGCGGGCGAGGCGCATCTGGCCGTCCTCGTCCCACGTCCGCTCCGGCAGCTGCGCCGGCTCGGTCGAGGCCGCCAGGCCCACCAGCGGCGTCAGGCGCGCGCGCAGGTCGGTGAACACCGGCTCCAGCTCCGCGGTGGTCGCCCCCGGCTCGAAGGCGTCGAGCAGCGCGTCGTACGGCTCGTCGCCGATCCCGATCGCCTCAGCCTCCCGCCGCTTCAGCTCCACCACCCTCGTGAGCGGGCCGGCGTAGGCGGCGAAGTCGTCGGCCTCCCGGGCGTCCACCCACGCGGTCACGCACCGCGAGCACGCCTCGCTGAGCTCCCGCACCAGCGACTCGGGGACGCGCAGCGCGCGGTCGCGGTCGCGGGTGGCCAGGCGCACCGCGGCGCGCGCCTCGTCGTCCAGCTCCCCGTCGTCGGCGAGCGCCGCGAGGGCCTCGCCGGCGTCCTCGCGCACCAGCTCCCGGTGGTGCAGCGCCGCGAGCGTCCCCAGCTGCATCGTCCGGCCTTCGGCGCCGCCCGGCGGCATCAGCGTCTCGCGATCCCAGCTCAGGAGCGCCGCGGCCCCCGCGAGGTCGGCGACGACACCCATCCACTCGCTCGCGAGCGCCCACTCGGCTGACGTCCGTCCCGGCACGGGCGGGATACTAGGCCAGGCCGCGGTGACCCGGGAGCGCCGGGCGGGCGCGGGGCGCGGCTATCCTCGGTCGTGATGAGCACGCCGCCGCAGCGCAGACCCGCCCCACGCCCACCGGCCCGCCCGCCGGCCCGCAAGCCGCCCCCCGTCTGGCTGCGCCGGTGGGAGGACCTGCACGTCGCCGTCCAGGTCGCGATCTTCGCGCCGCTCGCGATCGTCGTGCTCTGGTTCGGGCACGTCGTGTTCCTGAACCAGCCGGTCGGCCGGGGGCTCGCCTACGGCGTGTTCTGGGGCGCCATCGTGACGGCGGTCGTGGTGGGGGCGTCCCGCTCCGAGAAGGCCCGCCGGGGGAAGTAGCGGCGCGGGGCCGGACGGCCCCGCGCCGCGATCCCCGCTCAGCCGCCGGTGGCGGCCTGCTGGAACTCCGTGATCGTGCTCGTGACCTCCGGGACCAGCGCCTGCACCTTGCTCACGTCGCCCTCCTGGGCGGCGTCGAGGAACCGGCGCAGCACGTCGCTCACCTTCGGGCCCGTCCGCACCAGGCCGGCGCGCTGCTTGTCGAGCGTCGCGTCGCCCAGCGAGTAGGTCTGGAGCTTCGCGATGGCCTGATCGAAGTCGTCGAGCGCCGCCTTCGCGCCGGGCACCTTCGTCTTCAGGTCGTCGAGGCTCGTGGTGCTCTGCAGGGCGCTGCCGAACGTGGTCAGCGCGCCCGCGGCGGCCTGGACGTCCTCGACGTAGCCGGCGGTGTCGCCGGTCGTGGTCCCGGGGCCCGTCGCCGGCGCCGTCGGCGTGGCCGGGGCGGTCGGGGCGGTCGCCGTGGTGGCGGTCGTGGCGCCGTCGGTGCCGGTGTCCTCGGTGCCGCAGACCTCCAGCCCCAGCTCCTTCGCCCTCGCGTCGGCCTGGTCGTTGATCTGGTCGATCTTCTCGTTGACGTCGGCGATCACCGCCTCGGCCCCCTCGCCGCCGGCGATGCGGTCGGCTGCGCCCTGGATGGCGGCCTGCTGCTGGCTCAGGAGGTCCGTCGCCTCGTCGAAGGTCCCGGCCAGGTCCTCGGGCGGCTGGAGGGCCTTCAGCTTGTCGAGCTGCTCCTTCTGCACCGCCAGGCCCGACTGGAGGAAGCCCAGCACCTGATCGGCGTTGGTGGGCTCGTCGAGGGTGTCGAGCCGGGTGTTGGCGTCGGCGCAGATGGCGTCGGCCTGTGAGCGGAACTCATCGGCGCTCAGCGCACCGCCGGAGTCGTCGCCGCCGCCGCAGCCGGCGATGGCGGCCGCGGCGCCCACCACGGCGAGCGCGGCGAGCGAGCGGGAACGAACGAAAGACATGCGTTTATCTCCTTGCCGAGTCGACGCGCGGCACGATAGCCGCGTGCTCCCCGCCCCGCGCCCCCGTCCGGGTGGGTCTGTGCCAGACTCGCGCGAGTCGGAAAAGGAGCCCCGGATGCCCGTCGCGCAGGATGTCATCGAGTCGCTGAACGCCCAGCTCGGCAAGGAGCTGGAGGCCCACCTCCAGTACCTCGCGATCTCGAGTTGGTTCGACTCCGAGGGCCTCCCCGAGCTCGCCGGCTTCTTCGCGCGCCAGGCGGCCGAGGAGCACGAGCACGCGATGAGGTTCCTCGCCTACATCCAGGACGTCGGCGGCCCCGTCGTCATCCCCGCCCTCGCCGCGCCGAAGCCGAGCTTCGAGAGCGCCGAGGAGGCCGTCGCCACCAGCCTGGAGGCCGAGGAGGACGTGACCGCGCGGATCGACGCGATCATGGACCAGGCGATCGCCGCCAGGGACCACGCCACGCAGGCGTTCCTGCAGTGGTTCGTCACGGAGCAGGTGGAGGAGGTCTCCACCATGGGCGAGCTGCTCCAGGTGACCCGCCGGGCCGGCGAGCGCAACCTGCTGCTGCTCGAGGACTACGTCGCCCGCCTCGGCGGGTCGGAGGGCGCGGGCGAGTAGGCACGGGTCCGTGGAGGCGCGTCCGCTGCGGGCGGGCGACTACCCGCGGGCGCGGGCGGTCGTCGACGACTGGTTCGGCCACCCGGTGGGGCTGGTGATGCACCGCCTGTTCTTCGACCAGCTCGGGCCGAGCGGCGTGTGGCTCGAGCGCGACGACGGCGCGCCGGCGGGGTTCCTGCTGGGGCTGGTGAGCGAGGCTGAGCCGGACCTCGCGTACGTGCACATGCACGTCGTCGACCCGGCGCTGCGCGGCCGGGGGCTGGGGGAGGTGCTCTACCGGGAGTTCGCGGCCCGGGCGGCCGCCCGCGGGTGCCGGCGCATCCGGGCGCTCGCCGCGCCCGGCCGCGAGGCGTCGCGGCGGTTCCACGAGCGGCTCGGCTTCACGGGCCGATGGGAGCCCGGCTACCTCGGCCCCGGCGGCGACCGGTACGTGTACGAGCGGGCGCTCCCGCTCGACGCCGGCGCGGCGGGCGGCCGGGACTCCGCTAGCATCGCGCGAACCGTTCCCAGGTCCGAATCCCCGGGGGTGTCGCACGTGGCCGACCGTAGCCCGCAGGACGAGAGGCGCGAGCACCCGCGCGAGGACATCGACCTGCCCGTGCGCCTTGTCGCCGACGACGAGGTCGTCGCCGCGCACAGCGTGAACCTGAGCGAGGGCGGGGTGCTCATCGCGGGCGCCGACTTCCCGTCCGCGTCGCAGGTGCGCATCGAGATCGAGCTCGCCGAGCTCGGCTGGCACACGCTCGACGCCGAGGTGATCCGCCGCACAGGGGGCGGGGAGCCGGGCGCGGGGACCCTCGCCGCCCGCTTCGCGGAGGCCGCCACCGAGGGCGGCCGCGACGCGATCCGGGCGTTCTTCCGGTCGCGTCTCGGCGGCGCGGAGGACGCGGCCTAGGCGCGGAGGTCGATCAGGCCGCCGTGCCCCTCCTCGGGAGGGGCGGCGTCCCGCCCGGGAGCGCCGTGGCGATCCGCCGCGTCGCCGTCGCCAGCGCCGCCGCCGGCCTCGCGGTCGCCGACCCGGTCGCCCTCCTCGGCCTCCGGGATGCGCTCGGCGCGCAGGCGGTCCTCGCGGCGGCCCGCGACGACCAGCGCGGCCATCTCGGCCCCGCGGTGCGCCACCGTCTGCTGGAGCCGGGTCGCCTCGGCGTTCCCGGCGCCGGCGATGCCGTTGACATGCGCCATCAGGAATCCGCCCCGTTGCAGGTGCATCCTGTATCGGCGGCGAGCGCCCCGGCCATGAGGCCCGCCCGTCGCGGGAGGGGGTTGTGCCCCCGGTCGGGGGTGCCGATAGGAAGTGCATCGGCGAGCGGCGATCCCCTCCGGGGTCGCGCGCGCCCTCAGACGACGACCCCGGCAAGGAGGCCAGGCCGTCCGCATGTCCCGATCGCCCGAACAGGGAGCACGTCGCCTGCCCGGACGCGTCTCGCCGCGCGCCGCGGCCGCCGCATGGGCCCTCACCGTCCTGGCCCTCGGCAGCGCCGCCGGCAGCGCCATGGCCGCCGAGGCCAGCGACCAGGTGCTGGTGCGCGTCGACCCGGGGGCGCCGGCGGCGGAGCGCGCCGGCGTCGCACGCGCCCTCGACGCCGACGCGGCGAGCGTGCTCGCCGGCGGCTGGCGGGTGTACGAGCTGCCGCGGCC
>DASSBX010000054.1:0-3931 GCA_035698305.1 Miltoncostaeaceae bacterium
GAAGCCGAACGTCGCGTGGGGGTACACCGGGGTGCGCAGCGCGCCGGCGGCGTCCCGGCGCTCCCCCGCGTGGATGCACCTGGTGGCGAGACCGGTCACGCCCGCACGGTACATCGTCCCACGATGTCCGGTCCGGGCGTCACGACCGCAACGGCCGCATTTCTCTAGGGTGCGGCGTGAGAAACGACGACCACGACGGGAGCCTCTGTGATGATCGACGCCACCACCGCTCGTCCGCTCGATGAGCGCCTGGCCGCCGTGTATCGCGAGGTCCTCGCCCGCAATCCCGGAGAGGCCGAGTTCCATCAGGCCGTCGGCGAGGTGCTCGAGAGCCTCGGGCCGGTGGTCGCCAAGCACCCCCAGTACGCCGAGTCGGGGATCCTCGAGCGGATCTGCGAGCCGGAGCGTCAGATCATCTTCCGGGTGCCGTGGGTCGACGACGACGCGGTCGTGCGCATCTGCCGCGGCTTCCGGGTGGAGTTCAACAGCGCCCTGGGGCCCTTCAAGGGGGGCATGCGCTTCCACCCGTCCGTGTACGCCGGCGTCATCAAGTTCCTCGGTTTCGAGCAGGTGTTCAAGAACGCGCTCACCGGCATGCCGATCGGCGGAGGGAAGGGCGGCTCCGACTTCGATCCGAGGGGCCGCAGCGACGCGGAGGTGATGCGCTTCTGCCAGTCGTTCATGACCGAGCTGTACCGCCACCTGGGCGAGTACACGGACGTGCCGGCGGGCGACATCGGCGTCGGCGAGCGCGAGATCGGCTACATGTTCGGCCAGTACAAGCGGATCACCAACCGCTACGAGTCGGGGGTCCTCACCGGCAAGGCGCTCGGCGTGGGCGGCGCCCGGGTGCGGCGGGAGGCGACCGGGTACGGGCTCGCGATCTTCACGGAGGAGATGCTCAAGGCCACCGGGCGGTCGCTGAGCGGCCGGCGGGTGGTGGTCTCCGGCTCCGGCAACGTCGCGATCTACGCCATCGAGAAGGCCCAGCAGCTTGGCGCCCACGTCGTCTCGTGCTCCGACTCGGGTGGGTACGTGGTCGACGAGGACGGCATCGACATCGCGCTGCTGAAGCAGATCAAGGAGCGCGAGCGGGGCCGGGTCTCCGACTACGCCCAGCGGCGCGGCGGCCGGGCGCGCCACGTCGAGGGCGGCTCGGTGTGGGAGGTGCCGTGCGAGGTGGCCATGCCGTCCGCCACCCAGAACGAGCTCGGCCCGGTCGACGCACGCCGCCTGATCGAGGGCGGCTGCCTGGCCGTCGCCGAGGGCGCGAACATGCCGACGACGCCGGATGCCGCCCGTCTGCTCACGTCGTCGGGCGTGCTGTTCGCCCCCGGCAAGGCCGCGAATGCCGGCGGGGTGGCCACGTCCGCCCTCGAGATGCAGCAGAACGCGTCGCGCGACTCGTGGAGCTTCGCCTACACCGAGGAACGGCTCGGCAAGGTGATGCGCTCGATCCACGAGCGGTGCGCGGCGACGGCGGAGGAGTACGGCGCGCCCGGCGACTACGTCGCGGGGGCGAACATCGCCGGCTTCATCGCCGTCGCCGACGCGATGCTCGCGCTCGGACTGGTCTAGTGTCAGCGCGCCGGCGCGGTCCGCCGGCGCTCCGTTTCAGTCATTTGGTCCCCGTCCGGCCCGCGCGGCTCGACAGCGCTCCCCAAACCTGGTTTGGTACACCATACTGGACCCTAATAAGGGGGCATGGTGGCCGGCGTGGCGGACGGTGAGGCGTGACGGCGGTGCGGCGCTCCGGCGAGGCGCTCGCGGCCACGGCCGTCGTGGCCGGCCTGCTGGCCGGCATCGTCCTCGCCGTCCCGTGGCTCCACTCGGGGGTCACCGCCGACCCATGGCTGGCGGGACCGGCGCTCTGGGTGGCGACGACGCTCGGCGCGGCAGGCCTCCTGCACCTGGTGACCCGGCGCCACCCCTCGCGGGCGACGCTCGCGGGGGCGATCGCGCTCGGCGCCGCGGCCGACGCCCTGGTCGTCGTCGCGGGCCATCCGTGGCCGGGTCTCGTCGCCGGCATCGCCGTCTTCTCGATCGTGCTGGGCGCCGACGCGGCGCTCCCGCCGACGCGGACCGTCGAACCGCAGGAGGTCAACCGATGAACCATCCGGACACACCGGCCACCACCCCGGACGACGAGGTCAGGTCCCACGCCCGCGGCAGGCGCTTCTGGACGGTGATCCTCGCGGCCTGGCCGGTCTGCGTCGTCCTCGGCGCCGTCATCGGCATGTTCTCGGGCCTCGGGCTGGGCATCGGCATCGGCAGCGGCCTGGCCGTCGCGCTGGGCATCAACTTCGTCTGGGTCGTGGTGGTGCTGGCGGTCGACGACGGCGACGTCGACGACACCGTCAACGAGGCGCTCCACCACTCCCCGCCCCGGACGGGGCGGTGAGCCCCTCCTCTGGCGCCGGGTGGTCCTCGCCACGATCGAGGTCGTCGGCACCGGCGTGTCGCTGGTGATCGTGGGCGACCGCGAGCCGGCCGCGCTGCGGTCGCTCGGGGGGCGGCGCTACGGCGCGCGCCTGGGCTGGGCGGACCGCGGGCGCTCCGGCGACCGGTTCGCCGCCTCCATCCGCCTGACCGCGCCGGCGGAGATCGACGCGGTCAGGCCACCCTCGTGAGCCAGCCGACGGCCGCCGTCACCACCGCGTCCTCGTGGCCGGCGAACGAGTGGTCGGCGCCGGGCACGAGCACCACCTGCACGTCGGGGTGGCCGGCGGCCCGGGCGACGTCGGCGAGTCGCTGCGCCTCCGCGGGCTCCACGATGACGTCGGCGTCGCCCTGGACCAGGAGCACCGGCGCCGCGACCGCCCCGATGTGGCGGTGGGTCTCGGCGTCCGCGGCCTCCGGCCCGCGCGAATGCCACCAGGTGGCCGCGGTGTAGACGCCCGCGTGGCGGGGGGCGTCGTCGGCCCCGTACGCGCGGTGGGCCACCACGATCGGGTCGTCGCGGCGCGCGACGGCGGCGGCGCAGTCGCTCGCGAGCTCGGCGTACGACGGGACCGCGCCGTTCGCGTCCATCCTCCGTCGGGTCGACTCGGGCAGCGCCCAGGCGTTCCCGAAGGCGACGTGCCCGCGCAGCAGCGGCGGCGCGAGCGTCCGCGCGAACCGCGTCGCCAGGACCGCGCCGAGCGAGTAGCCGCTCACCACGACGGCGTCGTACCCCTGCCCCACCAGCCAGTCGACCCCTGCGGCGAGATCGGCGATGGCGTCCTCGAACAGGGCGCCCCCGAAGAGCTGTGACACGTTGCTCAGGCGCGTCTCGAGCGACAGCAGCGGGATCCCCGCGGCGGCGACGGGGTCGCCCAGGAACCGCAGCGAGCCGACGCTGAAGTTCCCCTGGTTGCCGTGCACGTGGAGGACCGCCGCCCGACGGCCGGTGCGCTCCGTCCGTCGTGCGGCGGCAGCCTCATCGACGTGGAGCAGCGCGTCGTGCCGACTGCCGTCCGCCGCCGCGATCGTGACGAGGCGATGGCGCACGGGCCTGTCCTCGACGGCCGCGCGCGGCGCGCGGGCCGGGGCGCCCGACGGCCCGGTGCCGAGGGTGCCGTCGAGCCAGGCCGCGACCTCCCGCGCGACGACCGGCGTCATCCCCCAGAAGGTGTGGTCGCAGCTCGGCACCCGCACCGTGTGGACGGGCACGCCCGCCTCGTGCGCCGCCGCGGCGAGCGCGCGGTGGTCGCGGACGGCGCCGCTCGCGCCCGGGTAGGACAGCAGCACGCCGAACGCCCCGGCCTCGGGCAGGTCGGTGGGCCAGCCGGCGGACAGGTCCGCGACGTGCAGGGTGATCCCGAGCGGCTCGGCGCGGGTCTGCAGCACCCCGAGGGTCTGCGGCAGGGTGTCCTCGTCGACGACGAAGACGGCGTCCGTCCCGGCCCGGCCGGCGCGACGGACCAGCGTCATCGCCTCGGCGGCCGCGGTC
>DASSBX010000055.1:0-3353 GCA_035698305.1 Miltoncostaeaceae bacterium
CATCCGGGCCTTCCTGGGGAGAGGTGTGGTCAGCACCCCCGATCCTCCAGGTCGGCCCGGATGAACAACGTGATGGCGCCTCTCAGCTAGTGCCTCCGGCCGGCCTTGCGGGCGGCGCGGCGCTTCGCGACGGCCTTGCGCCGCTGCGCCGAGCGGGGGGCCGGGGCGCCCGCGACCGCGGCCACGCGACGGCGGTCGGCGCGCCCGGGGCCGGCGTCGCCGCCGTCGGGGGTCGCGGCCGCCTCCATCAGGGCGGCGAGGCCGTCGGCGCCGAGGGTGCGGCGGCTGAGCTCCGCGCGCTGACGAGGGTTCATCCGCGCGATCATCGCCTTCGCCGCCTGCGCCTCGGCGCCGGTCTCGCCCGCCAGCACCACCTCCAGGTCGGTGGTGCCGGCCGGGACGTCGCCGCGGCGGCGGGCCCGGCGGATCTGCCCCGTCGTCATCCGGGCCATCAGGCGGCGGATCGGCGCGAAGCGCGCGAGGCGCGCGACCAGGGCCGGGCGGCGGACGACGACGGCGGCGCCGGCGGCGAGGACCAGTCCCACGGCCGCGATGACGGCCAGGACGATGAGCACGGTCGAAAGCATGGGCGGATTCCTCCGGACGCGCGGTGACCCCGCCCATATCGGCCGGCGGGCGCGCCGGCTGAGTCCTCGCGTCCGGCCCCGATCGAGGTCTTCCGATGCGAAACGTTCGCAAATAGCGATAAAGTGCCGCCCGACTAGATCCGACGAAGCGGACGGAGCGGGAGTCATCTCCAGCGGAGGGTCAGGTCCGGGACCCTCCGCAGCGCAGGGGGGCCCGGTCCGTCGCCTGGCCCCCTGCGCTTCGCCTCCTGAGGCCGCCTGGCCAGGATCCTGGCATAAGGTTAGGATGCTGGCTCGATGGGGAACCGCCTCCGGGACGCCCGCGCGCGCGCCGGCCTTTCACAGGCCGAGCTCGCCGCGCGCGCCGGCGTGAGCCGTCAGGCCGTGGGGGCGGTGGAGGCCGGCCGCCACGCGCCCTCGGTGGACACCGCGCTGCGGCTGGCGGGCGCGGTGGGCGCGACGGTGGAGGATGTCTTCGGTGCCGCGCCCGAGCCCATGGCCGCGGCGGGGCTGCCCGACGGGACCGCGGTCGCCGTCGCGCGGGTCGGCGACCGGGCCGTCGCGTATCCGCTCGCCGGGATGGTCGCGGGCGACGCCGCCTGGGCCGCCCCGGACGGCGTGGTGGAGGGCGGGGCCGTCCGGATGCTCCCCGGCGCCCGAGCGGAGGGCCTGGCGGTCGTGGGCTGCGACCCCGCCCTGGGACTGTGCGAGGCCCTCATCGGGCGGCGCGGCGCCCGGCGGGTGGTCGCGGTGGCGGGCACCAGCGGCTCGGCGGTCGCCGCCCTGCGGGAGGGCACGGCCCACGCCGGCATCGTCCACGGCCCCGAGGGACGGCTGCCCGCGGGCCCGCCGGGCCTGCGCCGGGTGCACCTGGCGCGCTGGGCGGTGGGCGTCGGGGTCGACCCCGCCCGCGACCGCGGCGCGCTCGAGGCCGTGCTCGACGACGGCGTGCCGCTCATCCAGCGCGACGACTCGGCCGCCGGCCAGCAGGCGGTGGCCCGCGCCGCGGGCGGCCGCCTGCCCCCGCCCGCCGCGCGCGCCAGCGGCCACGTCGACGCCGCGCGCCGCGCCGCCCTGACCGGCGCCGCGGCCGTGACGTTCGCCCCGGCCGCCCGTCAGCACGGGCTGGCGTTCATCCCCGTGGAGACCCACGACGTGGAGCTGTGGATCGGCGAGCGGTGGCTCGAGCACCCCGGCGCGGAGGCCCTGCTCGCGCTGCTGCGCGGCGACGCGTTCCGGGCGCGCATGGTGCTCGTGGGCGGCTACGACCTGGAGGGGACCGGCGAATGGGCCGTCTGAGGCGGCTCGCGGTGGCGGCATCCGCCGTCGCGGTCGCGGGGCTGGTCGCCCTGGCCGCGGGCTGCGGCGGCGATGACGCGGCGGCCGGCACGGGGGCGGCCGGCGGCCGCGCCACCGTCTTCGCCGCGGCGTCCCTGAGCGAGGTGCTCCCCGCCATCGACGACGCCCCGCGGTACAGCTTCGCCGGCAGCGACACCCTCGCCCTGCAGATCCGCCAGGGCGCGCCCGCCGACGTGATCGCGTCGGCGGCGCCGCGCTACACGCAGGAGCTCTTCCGGGAGGGCCTGGTCGAGCGCCCGCGGTTCCTCGCCGCCAACCGCCTCGCGGTGATCGTGCCGAGCGCGAACCCGGCCGGGATCCACGCGGTCGCCGACGTCGCGCGCCCCGGCGTCGCGCTGGTGCTGGCGTCGGAGGGCGTGCCCGTCGGCGGATACGCCCGCGAGGCGCTCGCGACCCTCGGGCTGGGCGCGGCGCTCCGCAACGTGGTGAGCGAGGAGGCCGACGTCAGGGACGTGGTCGGCAAGGTCGCGCTCGGCCAGGCGGACGCCGGCATCGTCTACACCACCGACGCGCGGGCGGCCGGCTCCCGGGTGCGGGTGGTGCCGGTGCCCGCCCGCGCGCAGCCGGACATCCGCTACGAGATCGCGGTGGTCGCCGACGCGCCCCACCCCGGGGCCGCGCGCGCGTTCGTGGCCCGCGCGACGGGCCCCGCGGGCGGCGCCGCGCTGACCCGCGCCGGGTTCGCGGTGGAGGCCGCCCCGTGATCCGGCACCGGCCCGGCGCGCCGACGAGCAGATCCCGTCCCGCGGTCAGGCGCTGACCGGCGTGCGCCGCCTGCGGCCCTTCACGGTGGTGCTGGGCCTGGCGGCGCTCGTGGCGCTCGCCTTCCTGACGATCCCGATCGTGGCGCTCTTCACGCAGAGCTCGCCGTCGCAGACGCTCCACCACCTGGACGACCCCGTGGTGCGGGACGCCCTGATCGTGACGGCGAAGACCAACGCCATCGCGTTCGGGGCCACCCTGCTCATCGGGACGCCGGCGGCCTACCTCATCGGCCGCCGGCGGTTCCCGGGACGCGCCCTGGTGATCACGCTCATCGAGCTGCCGCTGGTGCTGCCCCCGGCGGTCGCCGGGATCGGCCTGCTGGCGGCGTTCGGCCGGCTGGGCCTGCTGGGCGAGGAGGTGTCGGCCCTCGGGATCGACGTCGCGTTCACCCAGCTGGCCGTGGTCCTGTCGATCGCCTTCGTGGCGGGGCCGTTCTACCTCCGGCAGGCGATCGCGACGTTCGAGGCGCTCGACGACGACCTGATCCTGGCGGCCCGGACCCTCGGCGCGGGGCCGGGGCGGGCGTTCTGGCGCGTCGCGCTGCCCCTCAGCACCGGCGGCCTCAGCGCCGGCGCCGCCCTCTGCCTGGCCCGCGGCATCGGGGAGTTCGGGGCCACCCTGCTCATCGGGACGCCGGCGGCC
>DASSBX010000056.1:0-11043 GCA_035698305.1 Miltoncostaeaceae bacterium
AGGTCCGTCCCAGCGTCAAGGTCATGTGCGACAAGTGCCGGATCATCCGGCGCGGCGGCGCGGTGCTGGTGATCTGTCAGAACCCGCGGCACAAGCAGCGGCAGGGATAGGGGAGAGAGCGTGGCGCGCATCGCCGGCGTCAACATCCCGCGCGAGAAGCGCGTCGAGATCGGCCTCACGTACGTCTACGGCATCGGCCGCCCGACGGCCAACAAGGTGCTGGAGGAGACGGGGATCTCCCGCGACACCTACGTCCGCGACCTCACCGAGGAGGAGATCGCGCGCCTCCGCGACGTGATCGAGAAGACCCTGGTGGTCGAGGGCGACCTCCGGCGCGAGCGCTCGAACGACATGAAGCGACTCATGGAGATCGGCTGCTACCGCGGCCTGCGCCACCGGCGCGGCCTCCCGGTGCGCGGCCAGCGCACGAAGACCAACGCGCGCACGCGCAAGGGCCCGAAGCGCACCGTGGGCAAGCAGCGCAAGAGCTAGCAGCGCAAGGGCGAGCAAGCCGAGACCCCAGACAGGACCGAGGAGCGCGTTGTCACGTCAGAAGGTGACCCGCGGCCGCACCCGGCGGCGCACGCGGAAGAACGTCCCCGTGGGCAACGCCCACATCAAGACGTCGTTCAACAACACGATCGTCACGCTGACCGACAAGCAGGGCAACGTGATCGCGTGGGAGACCGCCGGCTCGGCCGGCTTCAAGGGCTCCCGCAAGAGCACGCCCTACGCCGCCCAGGTCACTGCCGACTCGGCCGCCCGCAAGGGCATGGAGCACGGGCTCCAGAAGGTGGACGTCTACGTGAAGGGCCCCGGCTCCGGCCGCGAGACCGCGATCCGCTCCCTCCAGGCGGCGGGCATCGAGGTGGCCTCGGTCACCGATGTCTCGCCCGTCCCGCACAACGGCTGCCGCCCCCGCAAGCGGCGGAGGGTCTGAGGTGGCGCGCTACACCGGCCCCACCGTCAAGCAGTCGCGCCGCGAGGGCTTCGCGCTCACCGACAAGGCGCAGAAGTACCTCGACCGGCGCCCGTACCCGCCCGGCGAGCACGGCCGCGGCCGCATCCGCCAGAGCGAGTACCTCCTCCAGCTTCGCGAGAAGCAGAAGACGCGCCGGTTCTACGGCCTGCTCGAGAAGCAGTTCCGCCGGTACTACGAGAAGGCCAACCGCCAGCAGGGCATCACGGGCGAGAACCTCCTCCGGATGCTGGAGATGCGGCTCGACAACGTCGTCTACCGCCTCGGCTTCGCGGCCACCCGCCGCCAGTCCCGCCAGCTCGTGAACCACGGTCACTTCCGGGTGAACGGGCTGAAGGTGGACATCCCCAGCTACCAGGTGAAGGCGGACGACGTCATCACCGTGAAGGAGGGCTCCAGCGCGGAGCCGGTCATCCGGGCGGCCACCGAGCTGGTGGCGTCCGTGGCCCCGTGGCTGCAGGCCGACTACGACGCGCTCAACGGGAAGGTCCTGAAGGCCCCGGAGCGCTCGGAGATCGACACCCCGGTGAGCGAGCAGCTCATCGTGGAGTACTACTCGAAGTAGGCAGGGCCGCCGGCGAGGGCCCCCTCCCGTGACGGGGACGGGGCCGATGCCTGGCCCGGCTGTCATCACGATCCGGCCCCGCGCCGGAGCAAGGAGTCACGTGCTCGACATCCAGTCCCCCCGCATGACCTACGAGCCCGTCAGCGACACGCTGGGCCGGTTCGAGGTCGAGCCGCTCGACCGCGGCTTCGGACACACCTTCGGCAACAGCCTGCGCCGCGTGCTGCTGTCCTCCCTCGAGGGGGCGGCGGTGACCTCGGTGCGGATCGAGGGGGTCCAGCACGAGTTCACCACCATCCCGGGCGTCCGCGAGGACGTCACCGACATCATCCTCAACCTCCGCGAGCTGGTGTGCCGCCTCCACGGCGAGCTCGGCGAGATCGAGGTGGAGCTGTCCAAGGTGGGTCCCGGCGCCGTCACCGCGGCCGACATCTCGGCGCCCGCCGACCTGGAGATCCTGAACCCGGACCTCGAGATCGCGACGCTCGAGGCGGGCTCGCGCCTGGACATGATCCTCACGATCAGCCGTGGCCGCGGCTACGTCCCGGCCGAGCAGAACAAGGGTCCGGGCACCACGATCGGCGTGATCCCCGTCGACTCCAACTTCTCGCCGGTCCTGCGGGTCCGCTACGAGGTGAGCCCCGCCCGCGTCGGGCAGCGCACCGACTACGACAAGCTGCTGCTCGAGATCCAGACGGACGGCAGCGTCGACCCCCGCGGGGCCATCGCCGAGGCCGCCGAGACGCTCATCGGGCGCCTCGCGATCTTCGCCGACCCGGAGAGCCCGAAGCTGCTGGGCGAGCCGGCCGTCGAGGAGCCCCCCGCCGGCGGCGGGATGCACGACATCATGATCGAGGAGCTCGAGCTGGGCGTGCGCAGCTACAACTGCCTGAAGCGGGTCGGCGTCGAGACCATCGGCGACCTGATCTCGAAGACGGAGTCCGAGCTGTCGGCCATCCCGAACTTCGGCAAGAAGAGCATCGAAGAGGTCAAGGAGAACCTCGCCGCGCACGGTCTGAACCTGCGCAGCGACGACGAGTAGCCCCTCCCCGAAGTCCCCGAGGACCCGCTCCTCGCCACCAGGAGAACCACCGTGCGCCACCGCAACGCAGGCCCCAAGCTCAACCGCTCCTCGTCGCACCGCGCGGCGATGGGCGCGAACCTCGCGACGGCCCTGCTGACGCACGGCCGCATCCAGACCACGGCCCCCAAGGCCAGGCTGGCCCGCGGCATCGCGGAGAAGGCGATCACCCTCGCCAAGCAGAACACCCTGCACTCCCGGCGCCAGGCGATCGCGCTCCTGCGCAACAAGGACATCACGTACCACCTCTTCGACGTGGTCGGCCCCGCCTTCAGCGACGTCCAGGGCGGCTACACCCGCACGCTGAAGCTCGGCCCGCGCCAGGGTGACGCGGCGCCGATGGTCCTGCTGGAGCTGTCCAAGGACGTCCCGGCGGCCGCCACGCGCTAGCCGCCGTGGAGGACCCGCCCTCCCGGCGGGTTCTCCGCCTGGACCTGGAGTACGACGGATCGCGGTTCTCGGGCTGGGCATCCCAGCCCGGGCTCCGCACCGTCGAGGGCGTCCTCCGCGACGCCCTGCGCACCCTCCTCCGCGAGCCGGTCGAGGTCACGGTGGCGGGCCGCACCGACGCGGGCGTGCACGCGTCCGGCCAGGTCGCGAGCGTGCCCACCGCGACCGACCTCCCCGTCCGCCGCATCCTGCGCGGCATGGGTGGCCTGCTCCCGGACGACCTCGCCGTCCGCGCGGTCGCCGACGCCGCCCCGGGCTTCGACGCCCGCCGCGACGCCGTCGCCCGCCGCTACGAGTACCGCGTGCTCACGGGCCCGCCGTCGCCGCTGCGCGCCGGCCGGGTGCTGCACCACCGGGCGCCGCTCGACGAGGCGCGCCTGGCCGAGGCGGCGGCGCTGCTGGTGGGCCGGCACGACTTCCGGGCGTTCACGCCCACCCGCACCGAGCACGTCTTCTTCGACCGCACCGTCGCCGAATGCCGGTGGGAGCGGCGCGACGACGAGCTGGTGCTGGTGATGGAGGCCGACGCGTTCCTGCGCCACATGGTGCGCGTGGCGGTGGGGACGATGCTGCTCGCGGGCCGCGGGGCGTGGGAGCCCGCCCGGCTGGCGGCGCTGCTGGGCGGCGCGCCCCGGGGGGCCGCCGGGCCGACCGCCCCGGCGCACCCCCTCACGCTGGTCGGCGTCCGCTACCAGTAGGCGGGCGCGGCCGGCAGCTCGTGGCCCGCGGCGCAGCGCCCGGAGTCGCTCTGCACCATCTCTCCGCAGGGCGCGCAGCGGACCCACATGCCGTTGAGCCGGTGGGGCGTCCAGACGCCGGTCTGCCCGCCCACCGCGACGTCCTCGCCGAAGAACCACCTCGCCGCCGCCGCGTGCGGGCCCTCGCGCAGCCGCGCCACGTCCTCGGGCGTCTCCCACGCCGAGATCGTGTACATCCGCCTGCCGACGCCCGCGAGCAGGACGCTCATGAACCCGCGCTCCTCCATCAGGCCGGCCACGATCCCCCGCGTCCGGGATCGCACCTCATCCCGCGTCTCCGCGCTCGCCGCCTCCAGGAGGGTCAGGCTCACCGCCCCCGGCTCACCCGGATCGCGGCACGCCCACACCGAGTAGCCGAACCGGAACGGCCCGGCCTGCTCCGGCTGCACGATCACCTGCATCCCGATCTGGCGCATCATGGTGCCGCCGTCGAAGAAGCCCTCGACCTCCGCGACCCCCTCCGGCGTGATCCGCAGCAGGTCGGCGCCCGGCAGCGTCACCTGGCGCCCGGTCGGGGGCAGGCCCCGGTAGGGGCCGGCGTTGGTCCCCGTCATCGTCCACCGGGCCCACACCCGCCCGCCGTGGGCGACGAGGTCGTCCACCGCGAACGCCAGGTCCGGGAAGCCCTCCCAGAGCCCGGCGGCGTAGCCGCCGGTCGCCTCGGGCCCGAGCCCGTCCGGCACCCCCGGGTCGCGATACCTCCCGCCCGGGGCGAAGGACGCCGCCAACGCCTCGGAGTCGTGTGCGTTCCACGCTGCGAAGTAGCGCTCCGCCACATCGGTCGCGTCCACCGGTCCACCCCCTCCGTCAGCCGCTACGCTGGATCTCCGTGCCGCACATCCTCGTCACCAACGACGACGGCGTCCACTCGGCGGGACTCCTGACACTCGCGCAGGCGCTCAGGTCGGTCGGGGACGTGAGCGTCATCGCCCCCGACTCCAACCGCAGCGCCATCGGCCGTGGCATCACGATCCACGACCCCCTCCACGTGGAGGAGGTCGCCCTCGCCGACGGCAGCCCCGCCCTCGCCACCGACGGGACGCCCGTCGACTGCGTGCGGTTCGCCGCCCTCGGGCTGCTGGAGCACCAGCCCGACGTGATCGTGAGCGGCATCAACCTGGGCCTCAACCTCGGCGACGACGTCACCTACTCCGGCACGGTCGCCGCCGCCCTGGAGGGCACGCTGCTCGGGATCCCCGCCCTCGCCGTCTCGGCACACGCCGTGAACGCGGCGACGGCCGACCAGTGGGACGACCGCGCCTACGACTTCCG
Source organism: Miltoncostaeaceae bacterium (assembly GCA_035698305.1). Lineage (GTDB taxonomy): Bacteria > Actinomycetota > Thermoleophilia > Miltoncostaeales > Miltoncostaeaceae > Miltoncostaea. The sequence continues at coordinate 5,106 of DASSBX010000056.1, forward strand.
GGCGGCCGCCGCGTTCGCCGCCGCCGTCACCCCGCGGCTGCTGGAGCCGGAGTTCCCCCGGGGCGTGGTGCTCAACGTCAACGCGCCCGGGCTGGCGCCCGAGTCGGTCACGGGCGCGTCGGTCACCCGCCTCGGCCGCCGCGTCTACAACGACGAGCTGACACTGCTGCACGAGGAGGGCGGCCGGCGGCGGTACACGATCTACGGCGGCACCGCGTCGCACCTGCGCGAGGAGGGGACCGACTTCGCCGCGATCGAGGGCGGCGCGATCTCGGTCACGCCGCTGCACTTCGACCTGACCGACGTGGCCCGGATGCCGACGGTCGAGGCGATGGAGCTCGCCGCGCTGCTCGGCGTGGGCGCCGTCCCGCGGGGCGGATGACCGGCTTCGACCCGATCCTGCTCGACCTGGACGGCACGGTCATCGACTCGGTGGCGCTCATCCGCGAGTCGCACCGCCACGCCGTCCGGACCGTGCTGGGGGAGGAGTGGGAGGACGAGCGCCTGGTGGCCAACGTCGGCCGCCCCCTCCTCGAGCAGATGGCCGTGTTCGACCCCGACCGCGCCCAGGAGCTGTACGACGTCTACCGGGAGTGGAACCACGCCAACACCTCTGCGCTGCTGCTGGCCTACGACGGCGTCGAGGCCGCGCTGACGGAGCTGCGGGACGACGGGCGGCGGCTCGGCATCGTGACCTCCAAGAGCCACGACGCGGTCGACCTGGCGTGGGGGGTGCTGCCGGGCCTGCGCGACTTGTTCGACGTCGTCATCGCCGCCGAGGACACCGCCCGGCACAAACCACAGGCCGACCCCCTCCTGGAGGCGCTGCGCCGGCTCGGCGTCGGCCCCGAGGGGGCGTGCTACGTCGGCGACGCCCCGTTCGACATGCTCGCCGGCCGCGCCGCCGGCCTCACCACGATCGCCGTGACCTGGGGCTTCTTCCCGCCCCACGAGCTGGCGTCCCTGGAGCCCGACCTGGTCGCCGACACCCCGGCCGACCTGCTCCGGGCCTGTCGGGGGGAGGCGCGGTGAGCGACCCGGCGGGACGCGCCGAGGAGCTGCGCGGCCTGATCGACGCGGCCAACCACGCGTACTACGTCCTGGACCAGCCGACGGTCGAGGACGTCGTCTACGACGATTGGATGCGCGAGCTGGAGGCGCTGGAGGCGGCGCACCCCGCGCTGGCGACCCCCGACTCGCCCACCCAGCGGGTGGGGGCGGCCCCCTCGCAGCGCTTCGCGCCCGTCGAGCACCCGCGCCCCATGCTCAGCCTGGCCAACGCCCGCGGCGCCGACGAGCTGACCGCCTGGCACGACCGGGCCCGCAGGGTGATGGAGCAGGAGGGGATGGCGGCTCGCGAGATCCGGTTCGTGGTCGAGCCGAAGATCGACGGCCTCGCGATCTCACTGGTCTACGAGGACGGCGTGTTCGTGCGCGGCGCCACCCGCGGCGATGGGGTGGTGGGCGAGGACGTGACCGCCAACCTGCGCACCATCCGCGCCATCCCCACCCGGCTGCGCCTGCCCGACGGCGCCGAGCGGCCGCGGCTGGTGGAGGTGCGCGGCGAGGTGTACCTGCCGCTCGGCGCGTTCGCGGAGCTCAACGCGGCGCGGGCCGCCGCCGGCCTGCCGACGTTCGCCAACCCGCGCAACTCCGCCGCCGGCAGCCTGCGACAGCTCGACCCGAAGGCCACCGCCGAGCGCCCCCTGTCCATCTGGTGCTACGCCATCGGCGTCGCCGAGGGGCTCCGGCTGGAGTCCCAGTCGCAGGTCCTGGACTGGTTGCGCGGCGCCGGGTTCCGGGTCAACCCCGACATCGCGGTCGCCGACACGATCGACGAGGTCCAGGTCGAGTGCGCCCGCTGGGAGGAGCGCCGCGGCTCGGTGGACTTCGACATCGACGGCGCCGTCGTGAAGATCGACGAGATCGACGTGCAGCAGCGCCTCGGGGCCGTCGGCCGCGCGCCGCGCTGGGCGATCGCCTACAAGTTCGCCCCCACCACGGCGGTCACCACGCTCAACGACATCATGGTCAGCGTCGGCCGCACCGGCGCCCTGGTGCCGTTCGCCGAGCTGGAGCCGGTGTCGGTGGGCGGGGCCACCGTGCGCCTCGCGACGCTCCACAACCAGGAGGACGTGGCGCGCAAGGGCCTGATGATCGGCGACAAGGTCATCGTCCAGCGGGCCGGCGACGTCATCCCGCAGGTGGTGGGGCCGCTCACCCAGGACCGCACCGGCGACGAGCGCCCCTTCGTGATGCCCGACCGCTGCCCCGCCTGCGACACCCCCGTGGTGCAGCCGCCCGGCGAGGTGCAGATCCGCTGCCCCAACCGGTCCTGCCCCGCCCAGATCGTGCAGGGCCTGTTCCACTTCGCCTCGCGCGGGGCGATGGACATCGAGGGGCTCGGCGAGAAGACGATCCACCGCTTCTACGGCGACGGCCTGCTGCGGAGCTTCGCCGACATCTACGACCTGCCCGCCCACCGCGACGCGCTGATCGCGAAGGAGGGGTTCAAGGACGTCTCGGTGGACAACCTGATCGCCGCGATCGAGCGCTCGAAGGGGCGGCCGTGGTCGCGGCTGCTCTACGGCCTGGGGATCCGCCACGTGGGCGACGTGACCGCCGAGGCCGTCGCGGCGGTGTGCCCGTCGCTGGACGCCCTGCTCGAGGCCGACGTGGAGGTGCTCGCCCAGGCGGAGGGCGTCGGGCCGGTCGTGGCCGAGTCGATCCGCGAGTTCCTGTCCTCCGACGCCAACCGCGAGCTGTTGGAGCGCCTGCGCGCCGCCGGCCTGACGGTGGTGTCGGACGCGCCCCCGCCGCGGGCCGACGGCCCCCTGACCGGCCACGCCGTGGTGGTGACCGGCGGCCTGGAGGCCTTCTCCCGCGACGAGGTGAAGCGCGCGATCGCCGCCGCGGGCGGCAAGATGACCGGGTCGGTGAGCAAGGCGACCTCGTTCCTGGTGGCGGGCGTCGACCCCGGCACGAAGCTCCAGAAGGCCGAGTCGGCCGGCGTGCCGGTGCTGGACGAGGCGGCGTTCCTCGCGATCCTGGACGGCGCCGCCGAGGTGCCGTCCCGCGGGGGCGACTCAGGGGTGTGAGTCCTCCGCGCCCGCGGCGAGGAGGGTCACCACCTTGTCCTGCACCGCCCGCGCGCCGGCGATGTCCGTCGAGTTCATCAGGAGCGCGAACCCGTAGTGGACGCCCCGCCGGCTCACGACTCGGCCGGCCATGGCGCTGACGCCGTCGAGGTAGCCGGTCTTGGCCCGCACGCGCTTCCTGGCGACGCCGCTGGTGAAGCGGCGGATGAGGGTGCCCTCCCCGCCCCGGGCGAGCGAGTTCACGAGGGCCCGGCCCCAGGTGCGGTCGGCGTCGGCCTGCGCGATCACGTGCACCAGCGACGACGCGGCCAGGTGGTTGCGACGCGACAGGCCGGAGCCGTCGACCAGCGCGTCCCTCGGTCCCAGGATGCCCCGCGCGGCGAGCAGGGCACGGATGCGCCGGGCGCCGGCGGTGGTGGTGCCGCGGCCGGTGGCGTCCGCACCGACGCCCTTCACCAGCGTCTCGGCGATGAAGTTGTCGCTGTCGAGGTTCATCGCCCGCAGGATCACCGGCAGACGCGGGGACGTGGTCGTCGCGAGCGTCCGCGCCCCGCGGGGCGTCCTGCCGGCGCGCAGCGGGCCCACCTGCTGCACGCCCACGCCCCGGAGCGTCGCCCGCAGGCGCTGCCCGGCCGCGAGCGTCGGGCTGGTGACGTACGCGGCGCGGCCGCTGCCGGCGTAGTCCTGGTTGATCGCGAGGGCCGAGAGCGGCGCGATGTAGAGCGCGTAGTAGGAGGGCCAGCCGGGGCCGAGACGCCTGCGGTCGAACAGGCTCTCGTCGGCCACGATGGGGCCGCGCACCAGGCGGACGCCCCTGGCCTTCAGGCCGGTCCCGAGGGCGGTGAGCGGCGTCGACCGGCCGCGGAGGTACGCGGAGCCGTAGTGGCGGGTCGCGAGCACCGGGTCACCCGCGCCGCGCAGGTAGACCGGGCCCTTCAGCACCTTGCCCACGCGCCGCGCGGAGGGGTCGGCCAGCAGCGTGGTGGTGAACCGGTGGCCGGGCCCCAGCTGCAGCAGGGCGCCCGCGCTCGTCACGAGCTTCATCGTGGAGGCGGGGATGCGGGGCACGTCGGCCTTGTAGGCCGCAACCGCCGTCCCGCCGCCCCGTCCGTCGAGCCGCCACACCAGGGCGGTGGTCTGCGGGTTGGCGCGGCCCCAGCGGTCGAGGGCCGACTGCACGTCGCCCGCGGCCGCCTGGGCTGCGGCCGGGGCGATGAGGGCCGAGAGCGCGACGGCGGCGGCGACCGCCGCCGTGCGCTCACGGGCGGTTCCTAGGGGGCGGCGGCCAGGAGCTCCTGGGCCTGCTCCTCGGGGAGCCGGTGACCCGCCGCGGTCACCGAGTGCACGAACAGGGTCTTGTCGATCCTGCCGTTGTAGATCGGGACGGACGTCTCCACGCACAAGCGGACCACCTGCTTGCGCGCGAGTCCCAACGCCTCCGACAACTCGTCCGGGGTGAGGTGATTGGCCATCAGGACCTCCTCGACGGTATGTCGACCCGCTCACGCGCCAGCCGTCGCGATGATGGCTGGGGACGGGTCACTGCGAACCTGGCTAGTGGGCCGTGAGGCCGGGGGTTCGCGTCGCCATGCACCACCACTTATCGACCGAAAGCCATCCACTGTCAAGCACGGTAACCGCTCCGTGCGGACGTCATCACCCGACCGGGTCGGGCCACCCCCCCGGACGGGGGATCGGCGCTACGGCCGGTCGGCCGGGACGGCGACGGCGGCCGGCCGGAAGCTGCCGCGGGCGGCCATCCAGAGGTAGACGCCGGCGAAGCCGAGGGCCACCACGACGCCGCCGGCGACCGAGTCGAGCACGTAATGGTTGGCGGTCCCGGTGATCGTCAGGAACACGACCATCGGGTACGCGAGGGCCACCAGCCGCAGCGGCCAGCTGCGCAGCAGCACCATGCCGACCAGGCCGATCATCAGGGCGTATCCGAAGTGCATCGACGGCACCGCCGCGTGCGGGTTGAACCACCCGGAGAACACGCCGCCGTGCAGGTCGATGTCGCTGACGCTGTTCAGGGTGTCCACGAAGCCGTCGCTCACGCCGGCGAGCCGCGGCGGGGCGACGGGGAAGACCATGTAGACGATCAGCGCCAGGCCGTTGGCCGCGAAGAAGGCGTTCCGGACGTACGGGTAGACCCGGGCGCGCCGCGTGTAGAGCCAGATGAAGAACAGCGGCGTGACCGTCCAGTGGGCGTACATGTAGAAGTAGTTCAGGACCTCGGTGAGCTGGATGTGGTTCAGCACCCAGCCCTGGATGCTCGTCTCCACGAACAGGCCCGAGCTCTTCTCGAACGAGATGATCTCCGCCGCGTTCTCGAACGCCGTGGAGGGCTGGCCGATGACGAGGGCGCGCGACGCCTGGTAGACCAGCAGCGCGATCGCGAACAGCATCACCTCGAACGCCCACGGGTGGTTCGGGAACGGCCGCCTGATCCGCGGGAGCCGGCGCCTCAGGGTCGCCGAGGACGCCGCCCCGTCGGGGCGGTCGGTCGTCGGGGAGGTGTCCGGAGGGTTCGTCGCCATGCCGCTGACGCTTCCAAAATGGAAGGGCGACACAAACGTATCGCCCGCGACAAGGGGCGCTCAACCCCGCGCGGGCCGTCGTTAACCCGGAATTAGGCGCCCGATCCGGCTTCCCGGCGGGCGGGAAGCGGGGGCCCGACGCTGGTAACATCGCCCCTGCCGCGCAGTTTCGGCGGGGTGTGGCGCAGCTTGGTAGCGCGCTCCGTTCGGGTCGGAGAGGTCCCCGGTTCAAATCCGGGCACCCCGATTGGCATGGGTCTCCCGCGAGGGGGGGATCCCGCGGGAGCCCCGTGAGGGGCT